>JBDSEX010000183.1:0-2871 GCA_039919835.1 Luteimonas sp. | reverse complement strand
CTGGTACTGATGGACATCATGATGCCGGGCATGGATGGTTACGAGACCATGCGAGCCATCCGCGATGACCCCGATTCGCGGGCACTGCCGATCGTCGCGCTGACCGCCAAGGCGATGAAGGGTGATCGCGAAAAATGCCTGGAAGCCGGCGCGTCCGATTACCTCGCCAAGCCCGTCGTCACCGACCAGCTGCTCGGAGTGTTGCGCCAGTGGCTGCACCGCTGACCTCATTGGAGCACGCAGGGACGCCGGATTCCGATCCGGCGGCCGTGCCGGTGCATGCGCCCGTGAACATCCTGCTGGTCGACGACCAGCCGGGGCGCTTGATGACGTATCGGGCGATCCTTGACCCCTTGGGCGAAAACCTAATCGAGGCGTCGTCGGGCATGGAAGCGCTCAAGCGGCTGATGGAAACCGAGTTCGCCCTGATTCTGCTCGATGTGAACATGCCGGGCATGGACGGCTTTGAAACCGCTAGCCTCATCCACCAGCATCCGCGTTTCGAAAAGACACCCATCATCTTCGTTACCGCGGTCAACGTAGGTGACATGGACCGCATGCGCGGCTACAAGCTGGGCGCGGTCGATTACGTCAGCGTGCCGGTGATCCCGGAAATCATGCGCACCAAGGTATCGGTGCTGGCCGAGCTGTACCGCAAGCGGCGCGAATTGCAGTTGGCCAATCTGCAATTGTCTGACGCGAACATCGCCCTGGAAGCGGAGAAGGCGCGCGAACTGGAACGCCTCAACGCATCACTGCAGGACGCCAACACGGCACTCGCTGGACGCAACGAGGAACTGCAGAAGGAAATCCGCGTACGGGTGTATGCCGAAGAGCGACTGCGCGATGCGGATCGCCGCAAGGACGAATTCCTCGCCACCTTGGCCCACGAACTACGCAATCCGCTGGCTCCACTTCTCAATGCAGTCAACATCCGCCGCCTCTCGGCACCCGATGTGCAGGATCCGCTGCAGGACATGATGGAACGCCAGCTCGCGCAGCTGGTGCGCCTGATCGACGACCTGCTGGACATCGCGCGCATCACGCGCGGCAAGCTGGCGTTGCGCAAAGAGGTGACGACACTTGCCGGCATCCTGCATTCCGCCGTTGAAACGGCATCTCCGCTGATCGCAAGTGGTGGTCATCGGCTGCAGCTGCACCTCCCCGAAGACCCGATACCCCTGCACGCTGACCACGCTCGACTGTCGCAGGTATTCGCCAACCTGCTCAACAACGCCGCGAAGTATTCCGATCCGGGCGGCAGCATCGACGTGATCGCGACCTGCACCGGCGACACGGTCGATGTGCGCGTGCGCGACACCGGCATCGGAATTGCCAGCGAGCAGATGGAACACATCTTCGAATTGTTTTCCCAAGCTGACACGGCCCTGGAAAAAGCCCATGGCGGACTCGGCATCGGCCTGACGCTCGTGCAGCATCTGGTCGGGATGCACGACGGCACGGTGACGGCGCATAGCGACGGGCTCGGCAAGGGCAGCGAGTTCCGTGTGCTGTTGCCACGCGACCTGGCGCTGACCATGCCCGAACGCGAACCCGCGGCCACGCGGTCCATGGCGACGCGCTCGATCATGCGACGCCGTGCGCTGGTCGTCGACGATAACCGCGACGCCGCCGACACGCTGGCGATGATGCTCGACCTGATGGGGATGGACACACTGCGGCTCTACGATCCGCTGCAGGTCGAGGCGGAGTTCGAATCGTTCGCGCCGGACATTGCATTCATGGATGTCGGGATGCCCGGTCTCAGCGGGTACGACCTTGCCCGGGCCTTGCGTGCGAACGTGGCGGCGGCGCGCGACGTGGTCCTGGTCGCGGTGACCGGCTGGGGGCAGCCTGAGGACCGGCGGCGCACCCGCGAAGCCGGTTTCGACCATCACCTGGTCAAGCCGCCCGAACTCGACGCGATCCAGACCATCTGCGCAGCGCTAGGCGATCGCGCACCAGGCGAGCCAGACGTGCCATGACCCTGCGCGTGCCGTGGCTCGATCGCCTGGCGCATGATCTGCGCGGGCCGCTGACGCCGTTGCAGACCGCAGCGTACCTGCTCAAGAGCGGCCAGATCGAACCGGCGCAGCAACAGGAGCTGTTCGCCTTGATCGAACGGCAGACGCGAGTGCTCGGCGGCATGATCGATGAGCTTGGCGACTGGTCGCAGGCCAATCGCGGTCAGCTGTCGTGCGCAAAGGATGCGTGCGATGTGGGGATGCTGGTGGAGATCGCATCCAGCGCGATGAAGCCAGTGGATGGCGTCATGCCTACCATTCGTGACGACAGCCATGGCGCGGTGGTGACTGGCGACCAGCTGAGGCTGGTGGAACTGCTACGCACACTGACCGGGTATGTCATGTCGCTCGTGCCTGGCGCAGCAGCCACGATCCAACTGTCGCGGCGCGGCACGATGGTGCAGATCGACATCTCCGCGGTAGGGAACACGCCCGTCGACCAGGCGGAAATCGCCGCGGTATTCGACACTCCCTTGCCAGAACCGTACGACGGGGGGCTCGGACTCAAGCTCCTCATCGCAAACGCCATCGCGGACGCCCACGCCGGTTCACTCAGGGCCGAGGCAACGCCCGGCGGCGGCGTGCTGATACGTTGCGACCTGCCCGTCGCCGCCGAGTGATTGCGGGTCAACCACCCACGAACAAGTTCCGGTATTCGGGCGCGACATGCGGAAGCAGGATTTCCGCCGGCACGTCTACCGTCTGCGTGCCATCGGCGTATGGCCCCACCTGATACGGCGGGAACACGAAGCGCAGCCCCTTCAACTTGCCGGCCGGACCGGCGATGGGCTCGAACTGCGCGAAATTCTTCGCGCTGGCCTCGCTGCCTTCATCGATCATCTTGCCG
>JBDSEX010000158.1:0-2781 GCA_039919835.1 Luteimonas sp. | reverse complement strand
CGGGCAAGCACGACGATGCGATCAGCAGCATCGACCGCTTCATCCGTACCTACCCCACGCATCGCAACGTGCCTTACCTGTATTACCTGCGCGGTTTGTCCAACGCCAAGCGCAACGCGGTGTTCCTCAAGCGCGTGTTCGCGCTGGACACAAGTAGTCGAGACCTGGACGCGCCCAAGCAGGCGTACAACGACTACAGCATCGTCACCGAGCGCTATCCCAACAGCCGCTACGCCACCGACGCACGCCAGCGCATGGTGTTCCTGCGCAATGAATTCGCGCGTTATGAAGTATCGACCGCGCTGTTCTACCTGCGCCGGGGCGCGTGGGTCGCGGCGGCGGATCGCGCGAAGTACCTGCTGGAAACCTACCCGCAGAGCGAGCACCAGAATGATGCGGTGGCCATCTTGGCCGAGGCCTACACGCGGCTTGGCAACGAGGCCTTGGCCAACGATGCCAAGCGTGTGTTGCAGGCCAATGATCCGCAGCACCCCTGGCTGTCGGGCGGCTGGCCGAAGGATCCTTCGATCTTCAGCAAGCTCAACCCGTTCGCGCGCGAGCGCCGCGGGACGTCAGCCGCGGATTGATTCCGGCACACCCGCCGTCGGGCGGGTTCAGCCCACCAGCAGGACCATCGGGTCTTGAGCCCTCGCTACCCCGAGTACCCGTTGCTGATCGGGTAGCGTCGCTCGCGGCCAAACGCACGCCGCGAGACCTTGGGCCCTGGCGCGGCCTGATGCCGCTTCCACTCACTGATCCGCACGAGGCGCAAGACCTTGTCCACGATCTGCGCATCGAAACCGGCCGCGACGATCTCGTCGCGCGATTGTTCCTGGTCGACATGGCGCAGCAGGATCGCGTCGAGCACGTCATAAGGCGGTAGCGAATCCTGGTCCTTCTGGTTGTCGCGCAACTCCGCCGACGGCGGCCGCGCGATTACCGCTTCGGGAATGACCGGCGCGCCGCCAACGGTGTTGCGCCAGCGCGCAAGTGCGAACACTTCTGTCTTGTAAAGATCCTTCAACGGTGCAAAACCGCCGCACATGTCGCCATAGATCGTCGCGTAACCCACCGCGTATTCGCTCTTGTTACCGGTGGTCAACAACAGACCGCCCAGCTTGTTCGACAACGCCATCAGGATCGCGCCACGTGTGCGCGACTGCAGGTTTTCTTCGGCGACATCGACCGGCCTTCCCTCGAACAGTGGTTCCAGTGATTCAAGAAACCCCATGAACGGGGCTTCGATGCCGATGGTTTCGCATTTCACGCCGAGCGTCGCGCATTGTTCGGCCGCAAGATCGTTGCTCATGTCGGCGGTGTAACGCGAGGGCATGCGCACCGCGGTCACGTTGTCCGCACCGAGCGCATCGACTGCGACAGCTAGAACCAGCGCCGAATCGATGCCCCCGGACAGGCCCAGCAACACTTTCTGGAATCCATTTTTCAGGCAGTAATCACGGGTGCCGCGGACGATCGCGCGCCAGGCTAATCCATCCCGGCTTTCGTCGGTTTCAAAAGGCCAAGCGACGTGCGCGAATTTGCGCGTCAGCGGATCGAAATCCGCCACCAGCCAGTGGTCCTCGAACGCACGCGCGGCGGGATGGATGAAGCCGTCGCCATCGGCCAGTACCGATGCCCCATCGAACACCAAGGCGTCCTGCCCGCCGACGACATTCAAGTACGCGAGCGCGACACCGCGCCCTTCCAGCAACGTTTCTCGGACGCGCATCGCCAGCAATGCATCGCGCTGCGCGTGTTTGTCGCGCTCGAACGGCGAGGCGTTTGGCACCAGCACCAGCTGCGCGCCCAATGCTTGGGTTTCCGCAAGGGGTTCTGGAAACCAAAGGTCTTCGCAGATGACCAGTCCCACCGCTACGCCACCCACATCGAACACGCATGCGCCGCCATCAGGATCGGCGTCGAAATATCGGCGCTCGTCAAACACCGCGTAGTTGGGGAGCTCGCGCTTGCGATAGGTGCGTTCGATGTTGCCATCACGCAGCACGCTGGCCGCGTTGTACACCACAGCGCCCGCGGACTGCGGCCAGCCGACAACGGCGACGATGCCATGCGTGCTGGCGGCGATGCGCTGGATGGCCGCGTCGCAATCGGCCAGGAAACCGGGCCGCAACAGCAGGTCTTCAGGGGGGTAGCCACTGAGCGCGAGTTCCGGGAACAGCACGATATCCGCGCCATGCACGTCGCGGGCTTCCGCGACCATGGTGATGATGCGCTCGGCGTTTTGCGTCACTGCACCGACGGGAAAATCGAATTGTGCGAGCGCGATGCGAAGTGTCATCGCTTTTCCGTCCGAGCTTGCAGCGAAAGCGCGGGATGTGGGTTCGTGCCGAGATGGAGCAGGATCACGTCGCAGACGCCTTCGATGTTGTCGAGAACTTCATTATTCCAGAACCTGAGCACATCGAACTTTCGGCTGCGAAGATACTGGTCACGGCGTGCATCGCTTGTCGAATCACAGTGTTGGCCCCCGTCGACTTCGATGACCAGACTTGCCTGGAGACATGCAAAGTCGACAATGTAGGGGCCGACGGGATGCTGGCGTCGGAATTTGAACCCCGTCAATGCACGGCTGCGCAGGACACGCCACAGGATCTGTTCGGCACCGGTCATGTTCTTGCGCAAATGTCTGGCAAATGATTCTTTGTGGCCTTCGCGCATCCTGCGCTTTCCTTGGCGGATTCGAGTTGCAAGGTTTGCGGTTTGAGTGTGGCGGCGCAGTAGGGAAAAGCCGCACCCTCACCCCAACCCTCTCCCGCAAGC
>JBDSEX010000116.1:0-3308 GCA_039919835.1 Luteimonas sp. | reverse complement strand
GCGGCAAGACCGCGTCGAACATCGCGTGGAATTACGGCCACGCCACCATCCCGCGCCACCTGCGCGATGTCTACATCAGCGAATATGGCATTGCCGACGTGCGCGGCAAGACCGACGAGGATTGCGTGATCGCCATGTCGGCCATCGCCGATGCGCGCTTTCAGGCGGGCCTGCTCGAAACGGCGAAACGCAACCGTAAATTGCGCGCCGATTTTCACGGCGATGCGGCCGGGCGGCGCAATACGCCGGAACGGCTGGAACTCGCGCTTGGAGCGTTGCGTCGCGATGGCACGCTACCCGACTACCCGCTCGGCAGCGACTTTACCGACGTCGAACAACGGCTGGTCAAGGCCTTGGGCTGGTTGAAGGCGAATACGGCCACGATCAGCACCAAGGCGCTGACGATTGCGAGTGCGCTGTTTTCCACTGACGGCAACGATCAAGAAGCACTCGAGCGAATGGCCCTGGCGTCTCCACGAAACATCGGCATGTGGCTCCATGCGCGGCTGTTGACGCTGGCTCTTGCTCGAACCAGATCGTGACAGACAATCCACGTCCTGGCTGGAGGCACTCTCCAGGATCCTGCCCCCGCATTGCTGGCAGCTTTGGTGCGCGCGTGTCCGGCCAAGATGCCCGTCAACGCAAGGAAACCGAGTCACTGTCTCGATCACCGACCGGTGCGGCGAGCGGGCCCCCATTCCCTACGTCTGGATCCACTTTTCAACGTCTTGGCCGGATGTCTCCTGCGGCCGGCACCATTCCGCAGGCTTTGCCGCTGTGGTTGGCCGTCATCGCCCCGGGGGGCGCACTGCTGGGGACGCAATCGGGCTGGCGCTGGCGTCCGGTGAACCAACTCCGCCATGCGCTGGCGGCGCCGCTGCTGGTCGCGTTGGCGAAACTGTTGTTCACCTGAAGCAATGGCTCGGTCACACCGCGTGCATGCGGCTAGCGGGATCGTTTGGCCAGAGAATGCCGGGACTCGCGTTGCTTGGGTATGCTGCGAGGGCGACGCGACGCCCCCGGTTGCTGCTGCGGCCCACTCCATACCGCCAGACCAGGGTGTAGATGCGCATCGAAGAACACGAGATCGGTATCGAGCAGGTTGCGACGGGCATGTATGTCTGCCGTCTCGACCGGCCATGGACCGAGACGCCGTTTCCGCTGCAAGGCTTCCTGGTTGGTTCCGAGTCGCAGGTCTCGGTGCTGCGCCGCTACTGCAGCCGGGTGTGGATCGACCTCGAACGCGGGCGTGACGCGCCGGACGCACCCTTGCAAACGCTGGCGTCCCCGCAACCACGCGCCGAAGCACTGATCGGCAATAGGCAGTATGTGGATTCCTCGTCAGTGGAAGAGGAAATCCCCCTCGCACGCGAGACCCTCGACGCTGTTTCGCTCCTGACTGCCAAGATCATCGACGACCTGCGCGCTGGAGCGATATTGTCGCCACAGGACGTCGAGGTGGCGGCGGCATCGATCGTCAAGAGCGTGCTGCGAAACGCCGATGCATTTTTCCTCGTCAGTGCGATGCGCAAACGAGACGCCTACGGGTACAGCCACGCGATCAACTGTGGCGCGCTCGCGGCCGCGTTCGGCCGCACCCTCGGCCTGCCCGAGGAAATACTGGTCGAACTGGCAAGCGGCGGCCTGCTGCTGGACGTGGGCAAGACGCGTTTGCCCGAGGCGCTGCTGACACATCCGGGGCCGCTGGACCTTGCGCAGATGCAGCAGGCGCGTGGACATGTCGGGCTGAGCCTGCAGATCCTCGCTGAAAATGGCCTGCACGGCGTTTCCGTCCATGACATGGTCGGGAGCCATCACGAACGCTGCGACGGCTCCGGCTATCCCGACGGGCTGAAGGGCACGTTCATCCCGATGTTCGCGCGCATGGCGGCCATCATCGACAGCTTCGACGCGATGACCAGCGATCGTCCCCATGCGCCTGCGATGCCGCGGCACGACGCGTTGCAGTCCATCTACCGCGAGCGTGGCGCGCTCTATCAGGCCGAGCTGGTCGAGCAGTTCATCAGCTGCCTCGGGGTGTACCCAACCGGGTCGCTGGTGGAGCTGCGCACCGGTGAAGTCGCGGTGGTGATGGCGCAGAACCCGGCGCGGCGCCTGCGGCCCCGCGTGATGTTGCTGACCGATGCGGACAAGCACCTGCGCACCCGGTTCGAGTCGCTTGACCTGATGCTGCAGCCGGATGACCTGTCTCCACAGATGGACATCCTGCGCCCGCTTCCCCTCGGCGCGCACGGCCTGGATCCATCGGAGTTGTACCTGTGAAGCGTTCGGAAATGCTTCGGCTGCTTGCCAGTCACCTCGCCGAAGGCGACGGCGACGGCCAGGACAGCACCCTTGGCGTCATGCTGGTGCGGCTGCAGCGGCTTCGGGAATTCCGTTTCATCTACGGGTACGGGACAAGCGACACGCTGGGCGATTCTGCACAGGCGCGACTGGAACAGGTGCTGCGCCCGGTGGACATCGTCAGCCGCATCGGCGAGCACGAATTCGTGGTGCTGCTTCCAGGACTGCATGATCGCAACCATGCAGCCCTGGCGGGCAGTCGCGTGGTGCGCGCATTCCAGGACCCTCTGCCGATCGACGTCCGCTCGGTGCTGGGGTCAGTCGCGATCGGGATCAGCGTGTTCCCGGAACACGGCGCCGAGGCCGAAATGCTGCTTCGGCGCGCGGAACAGGCACTGACCAAGGCCGAGCGCACCAACGAGCGGAGCTCGTTGTGCATGGCGGGTGCCGAAGCGGCCCTGATTCCCTATGAATGGTTGAACGAGGCGATCGACGCGAACCGGCTGGAGGCATACCTGCAACCGATCCTCGATATCCAGGCGGACGCCATCATCGGCGCGGAGTCACTCGCGCGCTGGAACAAGCCTGGCGAAGGGATGATCCCGCCCGACATCTTCATCCCGCTTGCCGAGGAAACCGGGCTGATCTCCGAACTGACGCGCTGGAGCTTCAACACCACGTTGCGCCACGCATCCATCGCCCGCGCCATCCGTCCGGACATGGGCTTCTCGATCAACCTCTCGCCGCGCGTCTTCGGCCAGCGAGACATCACCCATCAGATCCTGTCTGCACTGAGCATCTGGGACGTGCCAGCCGTGGCGGTGACGCTGGAAGTCACCGAGAACGCGCTGATGGAGGACCCGGACATGAGCATGAAGTTGCTGCGGCAACTGCGCGACGAGGGGCTGTGCATCTCCATCGACGATTTCGGCGCAGGCTATTCATCGCTGGCCTACCTGAAACATTTTCCCGCCACCGAACTCAAGATCGACCGCAGCTTCATC
>JBDSEX010000097.1:0-3853 GCA_039919835.1 Luteimonas sp. | reverse complement strand
ATTCGCATCGCTCGTCGACGCCCGCTTTTCTGGTTGCCAATCCCTTGCCAATTCAGGGCGGGGTCGAATCCACGATAAGCAGGATGATCCGATGAATGCCGTACCGAACCCGTTGTTGATTGAGGCCGCCGAATTGTCCGAATCGGTGGTGCGCCCGATTCCGGGATAGCGCAAGATCCACGTCGAAGGCAGTCGCGCGGACATCCGCGTACCGATGCGCGAAGTCGTGCTCGAAGACACGCCAAGTACCTTCGGTATCGAGAAGAACGCGCCGTTCGCCATTTACGACACTTCGGGCCCATACACGGATCCGGCCTATCGCGTTGATCTGGCGGCGGGATTGCCGGCCCTGCGCGCGGCGTGGATCGAGGCGCGCGGCGACAGCGAACCGCTGGGTGATTTTTCCTCGCCTTTCACGCGCCGTCACGCAACCGCGGCACAGCTCGACCAAGTGCGTTTTCCGAACGTGCCCAAGCCGCGTCGAGCCAAGGCCGGTCAGAACATCACGCAGATGCATTACGCGCGGCAGGGCATCATCACGCCCGAGATGGAATACATCGCGATTCGCGAGAACCAGAATCTCCAGCGCATTCGCGAGCTGCATCTGCTCAAGCAGCATGCGGGCGAATCGTTCGGTGCATCATTGCCGAAACTGATCACGCCTGAGTTCGTCCGCGATGAAGTCGCCCGCGGTCGCGCGATCATCCCCAACAACATCAACCATCCCGAGTCCGAGCCGATGATCATCGGCCGCAACTTCCTGGTGAAGATCAACGCGAATATCGGCAACTCGGCTTTGTCGAGTTCGATCGCCGAGGAAGTCGAGAAGATGGTCTGGTCGATCCGCTGGGGCGGCGACACGGTCATGGATCTTTCGACTGGCAAGAACATCCACGAGACACGCGAGTGGATCATCCGCAATTCGCCGGTGCCGATCGGCACCGTGCCGATCTATCAGGCGCTTGAGAAGGTCGGTGGCGTCGCCGAAGACCTGACCTGGGAGCTGTATCGCGACACCCTGATCGAGCAGGCCGAGCAGGGCGTGGACTACTTCACCATTCATGCGGGCGTGCGTTTGCCGTTTATCCATCTGACCGCCAAGCGTGTCACCGGCATCGTTTCGCGCGGTGGCTCGATCATGGCCAAGTGGTGCCTGTCGCATCACAAGGAAAGTTTCCTCTACGAGCGCTTCGAGGAAATCTGCGAAATCATGAAGGCCTACGACGTGGCCTTCTCGCTGGGTGATGGCCTGCGTCCCGGTTGCATTGCCGACGCCAACGACGCCGCGCAGTTCGGTGAACTGGAAACGCTTGGTGAGTTGACCAAGATCGCGTGGAAGCACGATGTGCAGACCATGATCGAAGGCCCCGGCCACGTGCCGATGCAGTTGATCAAGGAAAACATGGACAAGCAGCTGGCCGAATGCGGCGAGGCGCCGTTCTACACGCTGGGGCCGCTGACCACCGACATCGCGCCGGGATACGACCACATCACGTCGGCGATCGGTGCGGCGATGATCGGCTGGTACGGCACGGCGATGCTCTGCTATGTCACGCCCAAGGAGCATCTGGGATTGCCGAACCGCGAGGACGTGCGCGACGGGATCATGGCGTACAAGATCGCCGCGCATGCGTCGGATCTCGCGAAGGGTCATCCCGGCGCGCAGGTGCGCGACAACGCATTGAGCAAGGCGCGGTTCGAATTCCGCTGGGATGACCAGTTCAACCTCGGCCTGGATCCGGAAAAGGCCAAATCCTTCCACGACGAGACGCTGCCCAAGGATGCGCACAAGCTCGCGCATTTCTGCTCGATGTGCGGCCCGCACTTCTGTTCGATGAAGATCACGCAGGACGTGCGCGATTACGCGGCGGAGCACGGTGTCGATGAGACCTCGGCACTGGACGCGGGAATGGCGGAGAAGTCTGCGGAATTCCTCGCTGCCGGTGCAAAGGTTTATCACGTGGAATGAAACACTCGGTCAGGCCCACCGCGTGCGTGAGCAGCTTGAGCGAACCCGCCGTCATTGCCTCCGCTGCAGTGCGAACACGTCGCCCGCGCAGCCCGCATGGCGCACCCCGCATTGGCCCACGTCATGCAAAGCCCGGCATGCGTTGCGCTTATCCGAGCCGCGGGGGCGACGTTGTAATGCCTGCAACGAGGTTTCGATGGATCGACGGTCCCGCCTTCGCGGGACGGTCGGACCAAAATGCTGAACGCGTACATATGGGCAGGCATGCCCAAGCGTAGACTTTCCATCGGAGCGTCACGGAGATCAACATGAAACGTTTCAATACAGGCATCGGGCGGTGGGTCGCGATCACCACCCTGCTGGCGTTGCTCGCCGCGTGCGCCACGGGTCCGCGCATCCGCACCGATTTCGATCCCGAAGCAGACTTCGGCCGCTATCGCTCCTACGCGTTCTACCAGCCGATCGCGATGGAGTCCTCCGGCTATTCGACGTTCATCACCGACCACATCAAGACCAACGTGCGCCGCGAGATGGACGCGCGCGGTTACACGTACAACGAAACTTCGCCCGACCTGCGCGTGAACTTCCAGGGCATCGTCGAGGAGCGCACCGATGTCTATTCGACGCCGATGGTCGATTACCAGTACTACTACAACTACCGGGCGCGCAGTTACGTGGCGGTGCCGATCTGGTACGACCAGGCTCGCGTCAGCCGGTACACCGAAGGCACCCTGACCGTCGACCTGGTGGATGCCGCACGCAATCGCATGGTGTGGACAGGCGATGCGATCGGCCGCGTCACGCGGGGCACGGCAGAGGAGCGCGCAGAGCAGGTCGACCTCTCGATCTCGGAAATCTTCCTGCGCTATCCGTATCGCGCGGGCGCGTCGCAGCCAGTGATGGCGAACTGAGGCCGTGGCGGCACCCGGCACGCAGGCCGCAACCGCCGCTCGCTGGATTGCAGACCTCAGGCGCCACCCGGCCGGGCTGTTGCTGGTTGTGCAGCTGTTGGGTCTGTTCCTGTATCCGCTGATGGAGGCCACCGATGTCGGACGCGCGTTGTTCGGCACGTTCGGCATCGTGGTGCTGGCGCTGGCGGTGTGGGTCGTCAACCGCAGCCCGAGCATCAACTGGATTGCATGGCTGTTGGCTGTGCCGGCAGTCGTCTTGTCGCTGGCGGCCACGTGGGGCGGCCAATCACAGTGGCTGGTGTGGGCGCATCTGCTGGAGGGCGCGCTGTATTTCTACGCCGCGGCCGGCTTGATCGTCTACATGCTGCGCGACCAGCGCGTGACGCGCGATGAACTGTTCGCGGCCGGCGCGACATTCACCTTGCTGGCGTGGGGATTCGCATTTGCCTACTCGGTGTGCCAGGCGTGGTACCCGGACAGCTTCCTGGCGGCCGTGACGCCGGGTGAGCCACGCACATGGATGGAATTGCTGTTCCTGAGCTTCACCACGCTCTCGGCCACCGGCCTTGGCGATGTCATTCCGGTCAGCCCACCGGCGCGTGCACTGGCGATGCTGGAGATGTTCTGCGGCGTGATGTACATGGCGCTGGTGCTGTCGCGGCTGATAGGCCTCAGCCTGTTACGTGCCGACAAGCGCTAGCGAAGTCTGGAGAAACGCAGTCGGGAACGATGGTTGGGTTTCTCCCCGACCCTCCCTGCTGCGCGGTAATGACGGGCAAAGGTCGTGCCCCGGCGCTGATCAGACAGGCCTCCAAGCGCCATCAGAAATTCGGCTTGTCCGGCGTCTCGTTGTAGCGCGTGATCGAGTCGCGCAGCACCTGCCGCGCTTCGTCGCGGCCGCCCCAGCCGTCGAGCTTGACCCACTTGCCGGCTTCCAGGTCCTTGTAGTGCTCGAAGAAATAACCGATGCGGT
>JBDSEX010000060.1:0-2921 GCA_039919835.1 Luteimonas sp. | reverse complement strand
GTGATGACGCATCCCACCACGGGCGGCGTATCGGCCTCGTTTGCGATGCTCGGCGACATCAACATCGCCGAGCCCGAAGCGCTGATCGGCTTCGCCGGGCCACGCGTGATCGAGCAGACCGTACGCGAGACGTTGCCGGAAGGCTTCCAGCGATCGGAGTTCCTGCTCGACCACGGCGCCAGCGACCAGATCTGCGACCGAAGGGAGATGCGCGATCGTCTGGCCGGGCTGTTCGCGTTGATGATGAAGCAGCCGCGACCCATCGACGAAGCCGAGGCGGCGGCGTGAACAGATCGCCTTTGCTGCGCGGAATGCGCGCGTGACACGCAAGTACTTCGGTACCGACGGCATCCGCGGACGCGTCGGCGAGGGCGTGATCTCGGCCGATTTCGTCCTGCGCCTCGGCACCGCCTACGGCCATGTACTGACCGGTGTCGTGCAGAACGGGCGCGAGTGGCGCAAGCCGGTGGTGATCATCGGCAAGGACACGCGCATTTCGAACTACATGTTCGAGGCCGCGCTGGAAGCGGGCCTGGTGGCGGCCGGGGTCGACGTGCAGTTGATGGGGCCGATGCCGACCCCTGCCGTCGCGCACCTGATCCACTCGCTGCGCACCGACGGCGGCATCGTCATTTCAGCGTCGCACAATCCGCATTACGACAACGGCATCAAATTCTTCACCGCGCAGGGCGAGAAACTTGACGATGCCAGCGAGCTCGCCATCGAGGCTGCGCTCGAGCAACCCTTCCGCACCGTCCCATCCGAACAGCTCGGCCGTGCAGTCCGTACGCGCGATGCCATCGGCCGTTACCTCGAAGCCTGCAAGAACTCGGTGCCCAAGCGATTCGACCTCAACGGCATGCGCATCGTGGTGGATTGCGCCAATGGCGCGACGTACCAGATCGCGCCGCTGGTCCTGCGCGAGCTCGGCGCCCGCGTCGACGCCATCGGCATCGATCCGAATGGTTTGAACATCAACGACGGCGTCGGCTCGACCCATCCTCGGCTGCTTGCCGAGCGTGTGATCGAGACAGGCGCCGACCTCGGCATCGCATTCGACGGCGACGGCGATCGAGTCCTTTTCGTCGATGGTGACGGCGTGGTCCGCGACGGCGACGAGTTGCTCTACGTGCTCGCGACCGACTGGCAGCAAAGTGGTCGCCTGCAAGGTCCGGTCGTGGGAACGCTCATGACCAACTACGGGTTCGAACGCGCCCTTGGCGCTCTCGGCATCGGATTCGTTCGGGCGCAGGTGGGCGATCGCCACGTGCACCAGGCACTGGTCGAGCATGCGGGCGTGCTCGGCGGCGAAGCGTCCGGCCACCTGTTGTGCATGGACCGTGCCAGTACCGGCGACGGCATCGTGAGCGCCTTGCAGGTCCTTGAAGTACTGCGGCGTCGCGGCATCACGTTGCAGGATGCGCTCCATGATCTTCGCAAGGTTCCGCAGAAAACCATCAATGTGCGCATCGCCAACGGCGCGAGGCCGGCGCAAGCCGACAGTGTCAAGGCAGCGCTGGGAGAGGCGCTGGCCGCGGTGCATGGGCGTGGCCGCGCGTTCCTGCGTCCCTCGGGCACGGAACCGGTGGTGCGGGTCACGGTCGAAGCCGACGACGACGCGCTGATGCAGGCCACGCTTGAAAAACTCGCCGATGCGGTACGCGCCGCAGCCGCGCACTGAAAGAAGGAGACTTCCATGGCAGCACAGATTCCAACGCTGGATATCCGACGTTTCAGCGAACCCCTGAACAGCCGTGACCGCGATGCATTCGTGGACGAGCTCGGCGCGGCGTACCGGCAGTGGGGCTTCGTCGGCATCAGCGGTCACGGTATTCCGCAATCCCAGATCGACTTATCCTACGAAACCTTCAAGCGCCTGTTCGCGCTGCCAGAACAGACCAAGAAGAAATATCACGTCGCGGGAGGCGGTGGCGCGCGTGGCTACACGCCGTTCGGCGTGGAAACCGCGAAGGGCGCGCAGTATTCGGACCTGAAGGAGTTCTGGCACATCGGCCGCGAGATCCCACGTGGCTCGAAGTATGCCGACGTGATGACGCCCAATCTGTGGCCGGACGAAGTGCCGGAGTTCAGGCAGGTCGGCTATAGCCTCTACGACACGCTTGACCAGCTTGGTTCACGCGTCCTGTCCGCGCTGGCCCTTCATATCGATCTGCCCGAAGACTATTTCGTCGACAAGACCAATTTCGGCAATTCGATCCTGCGCCCGATCCACTACCCGCCCATCACTGCCGACGACATCCCCAATGTGCGCGCCGGCGCGCACGAAGACATCAACCTGATCACGCTGCTGGTCGGCGCAAGTGCCGCCGGGCTGGAGGTGAAAGCCCGCAACGGCGACTGGGTGCCGTTCACCTCGGAAGCCGACACCATCGTCGTCAACATCGGCGACATGCTGCAGCGCCTGACCAACCACGTCTATCCATCCACCACGCATCGCGTGGTGAATCCCCCCGGCGGGCAGGCGCGGCAGCCGCGCTATTCAACGCCGTTCTTCCTGCATCCCAATCCGGATTTCGTCATCGACGTGCTGCCCTCGACCATCACGGTGGACAACCCGAGCCGCTATCCCGAGCCGATCACCGCGCAGGGATATCTTGAGGAACGCCTGCGCGAGATCAAGCTGAAATAGTGTTCGGTTTGCAGCGCTGGGTTCCGTCCGGGTTACCTGGTCCTCTTGCACCCTGCGGCTGTCATTGCGCCAAGCAATGACCGGAACATGCGCATGCGCAGCCAGAGATGTCTGCTTTCTCGACGTCGCGCCCGATCCGCGGTAGTGGCTTGCGGGGGTTGGGCGAGCAGTTCCTCCGACGCCTTTCCACGCTTGACGTATTGATGTTCAATGAGGCGGCATCCCTGGTGCGGACGCTCGCCAACAATCGTTCCGAATAATATGAGCAAGA
>JBDSEX010000311.1:0-2558 GCA_039919835.1 Luteimonas sp. | reverse complement strand
GATCGCGGCGGGCGCGTTGACGCTGTGGATGATCTGGCGGGACATGCAGCGCTCCGGTGATGGGTGGCCCAGTCTAGGACGAAGGCCGGGTTTTAACCTGCAGTTTCGGTGCCGGCAGACGTCCGTCGTCGAGACTCGGGTACACGCCAATGCCAGAATTGCGCATCCGTCCGTGCAACGACTTGCATTTCCGGCTACATCGGCATCATCCGTGCATCTGCGCGAGCCGCGGCTGATTTGTTTACGACACCAAACCGAGAATGAGCCTCACAACCGCAATACGCCATGCACCACCGACAGCCGCCGCGTGCGCCGGATCACGTCGGCCAGGTGCTTGCGATCCTTGACTTCGATCAGGAAGCGGATCGCGGAAATACCGGTATCGCGTTCGAGGTATTCCACGCGGTCGATGTTGGATTCGGCCTGCGCGATCGCAGCGGCAACCTGTGCCAGCACACCCGGCCGGTTGTCCACTTCGATACGCAACGCCGCCTGGAAATCATCGGTGACGCCGCGATCCCAGCCGATCTGCACCCAGCGTTCGGGCGACTTGCGGTAGTCGGCCACGTTGGGGCAGTCCTTCCGGTGCACGACGATGCCCTTGCCGGTGGTGTGATAACCCATGATCTCGTCGCCGGGAATCGGCAGGCAACAATTGGCAAAGCTGATCACGCCGCGCTCGGTACCGGTGATGAGGATGCGGTCGTCGCCCTGCAGCGCGCGGAGGCTGTCGAGCAGGTCGGGCGTTTCAGGCGTCTGCCGCGCCAGCGATTGCGCGACCTGCGCGGGCATGCGGTTACCGAGCGCGATGTCGGCGAGCAAGGCTTCCAGGCGCGGGTAACGATGTTCGTGCAGGTAGTGTTCGAGGCGCGCCGCCGGCAGGCGGTCGAGCGACGTTTCGATCGACTCGAGCGCGCGGTCGAGCATGCGGTGGCCGAGTTGCACGGCGTCTTCGTGTTCGAGGCTCTTCAGCTGGTGACGGATCGAGGTGCGCGCCTTCCCGGACACAACGAATTCCAGCCAGTGCGGCTTGGGCGTGGATGCTTTCGCGGTGATGACTTCCACGTGCTGGCCGCTGCTGAGCTTGGTGCGCAGTGGCACCAGTTTTTTGTCCACGCGCGCGGCCACGGCGTGGTTGCCAACATCGGTATGCACGGCGTAGGCGAAATCCAGCGCCGTCGCATTGCGCGGCAACGCGAGGATGTCGCCCTTCGGCGTGAACAGGTAAACCTCGTCCGGGAACAGATCGACCTTGACGTTTTCCAGGAACTCCAGCGACGAACCGGTCGCACGCTGCGATTCCAGCAGGTTGGTGATCCAGCTGCTGGCACGGGACTGCGCGCTGTTGGCACCGCCGCTACCGCCACGCTTGTATGACCAGTGCGCGGCAACGCCGCGTTCGGCGATCAGGTCCATTTCCTCTGTGCGCATCTGCACTTCGATGGGCGAACCGTACGGGCCGAACAACACCGTGTGCAGCGACTGGTAGCCGTTTGCCTTTGGGATCGCGATGAAATCGCGGAAGCGGCCGTCCAGGGGCTTGAACGCCGAGTGGACGACGCCCAGCGTGTGGTAACAATCGGCCACGCCACGCACTACGATGCGAAAACCGAACACGTCCATGACCTGGTCGAAACTCTTCTGCTCGCCGCGCATCTTGGTGTAGATGCTCCACGGTGTCTTGACCCGCCCGACGAGGCGATGCGGCAGGCCTTCCTTGGTCAGCCGCTGCGCCAGCTGCGCCTCGATGCTGATCAGCGCCTCACGGCGCACCACCGGCTGGGTGCGGATGCGTTTTTCGATCACCGCGTGCCGCCATGGATGCAGCGCGCGGAAACCGAGGTCCTGCAACTCGGACTTGAGCAGGTTCATGCCGAGGCGCTGCGCGATCGGCGCGTAGATCTCCAGCGTCTCGCGGGCGATGCGTTCGCGTGACTGGATGTCCTGCGCGCCCAGCGTGCGCATGTTGTGCAGGCGGTCGGCCAGCTTGATCAGGATCACGCGCAGGTCGCGCGACATCGCCAGCAGCATCTTGCGGAAACTCTCGGCGGCCGCTTCCTGCTTGTCGCGGAACTGCAGCTTGTCGAGCTTGGTGACGCCTTCGACCAGCTCGGCCACCGTTTCGCCAAACTCGCCGGCAATGGCTTCGCGCGACAACGGTGTGTCCTCGATGGTGTCGTGCAGGATCGCCGCGATCAGTGTTTCCACGTCCAGGTGCTGCTCGGCGAGGATGGTGGCCGCCGCGACCGGATGGGTGATGTAGGGCTCGCCGGATTTGCGCGACTGCCCCGCATGCGCCGCGGCGCCGACCGCCCAGGCGCGGCGGATCAGTGCGCGCTGGTCGTCATTGAGATAGTGCGCCGCCTTGTCCAGCGCCTGCACGTAATCCGGCACGCCCTCGTCGAAGGGTGCGGCAGTGGTGGCCATTGCGGGCGTGCGCGGAGTCATTTCGTGAGCGTACGCGGGCGCGGTGCAGGTGGCTAGTTGGCGGTTTCTCCAACACGATGATTGACGCTCTTCGCAAGAGCAGCTCCAGCCGCGCGCTCTAATGCTTTGCA
>JBDSEX010000195.1:0-2707 GCA_039919835.1 Luteimonas sp. | reverse complement strand
GACGCCTGCGATATGGCGTGGGGCCTCGACGATCATCCGGATGCGCCTGCCCGGGCTTCCAACAGATCGGCGACCGCATCGGCTGCCCGCGACGCGGCATCGATCCGCAATGTCTCATGGATTGCCCGGTACTGCGGCCGGAGCGCGGCGACGGCTTCCGGCTGCTCGAACCAGTGCAGCACCGCGGCGGCGAGGTTGTCGGCAGTGCAAGCGTCCTGTAACAGCTCGGGCACAAGCTGGGTGCCGGCGAGCACGTTGGGCAGGCTCACGAAACGTGTCTTGAGCAATCCGAACGTGGTGACGATGCGATGCGTGAGCGCGGCAATGCGATGCCCGACCACCATCGGCCTCTTGGCGAACATGGCTTCGAGCGCGGCGGTGCCCGATGCCAGCAGCACCACGTCGCTTGCGATCATGGCGTCATGCGCATCGCCGTCCAGCACCGTGACCTGCGCAAGGATCCGCGGATGACGCAGGAGTTCCTCGCGGATGGCCGCGCAGCACTGCACGTTGGCCGCAGGAATCAGCACGCGCAGCCCCGGCATCCGTTCCGAAACTCGGGTTGCCGCATCCAGGAACACCGGCAGCATCCGCGCGATTTCGCCGAGCCGGCTGCCTGGGAGCACCGTCAGCACGGGATCGTGCATCGGGATGCTCCAGCGCGCACGTGCAGCGCCGCGATCGGGTTCAAGCGGCATGGCGTCGGCCAGCGGATGTCCGACGAAACGCGCATCCACGCCATGCCGCGCGTACAGCGGTGGCTCCATCGGGAACAGGCACAACACGCGGTCGGCGCTGCGGCCGATGGTTTCGGCACGATTCTCGCGCCAGGCCCAGACCGAGGGGCTGACGTAATGCACGGTGCGGATGCGTCGCGTTTTCAGCCAGCGTTCCAGTCCAAGATTGAAATCCGGCGCATCGATGCCGATGAAGACATCCGGTGCCCACGCCAGCACGCGCTGTCGCAGGGCACGCCGCAACGTCAGCAAGCGCGGTAGATGGCGCAGCACTTCGGCCAGACCCATCACTGCCAGCTCGTTCGCGTCATGCCAGGTGTCGAGGCCTGCCGTGCGCATCGCATCGCCGCCAATGCCGGCAAATTCGGCATCGGGGTAGCGTTCGCGCAGGCTTTCGATGAGGCTGGCACCGAGCAGGTCGCCGGAGGCTTCGCCGGCGACGAGTGCGAAACGCAGGGGAGGGGGGCGTGGGAGATCGGTGGCCGTAACAGCGGGCGCCTCGTCGATTGCACCTGTTGGCTTGTGCGCATCGGACTGCGAAGTGTGCTTCGGCCCACTCCGCACTCCCGACACCCCACTCCCGCTTTTCATCGCAACAACGGCCGTTCGCCGCGCTCGATGAAATCCAGGAGTTGGCGCACGTCCTCGCTGCCCTGCGCCAGCTCCGCCAGTTTCTGTTTTGCTTCGCCGAGCGGAACGCCAGACACATACAACGCGCGGTAAGCGCGCTTGATCGCAGCGATGCGGGTGCTGTCGAAACCGCGGCGCTTCAGGCCTTCGCTGTTGACACCGCGCGGCCGTGCATATTCGTCGGCGGCGACCAGCACGAATGGCGGCACGTCCCCGTTGATCAGTGCGCCCATGCCGATGAACGCATGGGCGCCAATGCGGCAGAACTGGTGGATGCCGGTGAAGCCGCTGAGGATGACATGGTCACCGACCTCGACATGCCCGGCCAGCGTGGCGTTGTTGGAAAAGATGGTGTGGCTGCCGACGCGGCAGTCGTGCGCGATGTGCGAGTACGCGAGGATCCAGTTGTCGTCGCCCAGGCTGGTGATGCCGCCTCCCTCTGCGGTGCCTCGATTGATGGTGACGAATTCGCGGATGGTGTTGCGGTCGCCGATCACCAGTTCGCTGAGTTCGCCGCTGAATTTCTTGTCCTGCGGCTCGCCGCCGAGCGCAGCATGGCCGAGGATGCGGTTGTCGCGTCCTATTCGTGTCGGACCGTGGATGCTGCAATGCGGACCGATGTACGTTCCATCGCCGATGACGACATCGGCACCGACGAGGCTGAATGCACCGACCACCACGCCTGCGCCCAATCGCGCGCCAGGATCGATCGCAGCGCTTGGGTGGATCGCCGACGTCACTCCGGTCATGGCGTCTGTACGATTTCCGCGCAGAGGATGTCCGCGCAGGCGACCTGCTGGCCATCCACGCGCGCGATCCCGTTGTAGATCGCCATGTTGCGGATGATGCGCTTGAGCGAGACCTCGAGTTCGAGCCGGTCTCCCGGGACGACCATTTTCGAGAATCTGGCGTTGTCGATCTTGACCAGGTAGAACAGGCTGTTCGAGGAATCGCCCACCCGCGACAGCTGCGTCAGCAAACCGCCGGCCTGCGCCAGCGCCTCGATGACCAGCACGCCCGGCATCACGGGATGTCCCGGGAAATGGCCCTGGAAAAACGGTTCGTTGATGGTCACGTTCTTGTACGCGAGCACGCGTTTGTTGGCTTCGAACTCCGTGACCCGGTCGACCAGCAGGAACGGATACCGGTGCGGCAGCAAGGCCTGGATGCGGTCGGTATCGATCGGGAGTGTCACGGCAGGGCTCATGGTCATTCCTCTTCCGCGAAAGCGTTCCCGCAGATGAATTGTTCGTCGCCCGGTTTGCATGCAGCGAGCTTGGGTTTATCTCCGTGCCAATCACGGGGAGTTCGTGTCGCCTGCGCCTCCGGCCGTGCTACGG
>JBDSEX010000193.1:0-5727 GCA_039919835.1 Luteimonas sp. | reverse complement strand
CGCGGGCCTCGACTCGATGGTGCTCGGCGAGCCGCAGATTCTCGGGCAGGTCAAGCAGGCGTGGACGATCGCGCGCGCCGCAGGCGCCTTGAATGGCGCGCTCGACCGCGTGTTCCAGCATGCCTTCGCCACTGCCAAGCGCGCGCGCACCGACACGCGTATCGGCGCCCATCCGGTATCGGTCGCTTCGGCGGCGGTACGGCTGGCGCAAAATGTCTTCGCGCGGCTGGACGAATCCACCGTGCTGCTGATCGGCGCCGGCGAAACCATCGAGCTCGCCGCGCGGCACCTGAGCGACGGCAAGGTCCGACGCCTTCTGGTCGCCAATCGCACTCTCGCGCACGCGCAGGACATCGCATCGCGTCACGGCGGCGTGGCGTTGCCACTGGCCGACCTGGAACGGCATCTTGCAGAAGCCGACGTGGTGTTTTCCGCGACCGCGAGCCGGCACACGGTGGTAAAGCGCGCGCAGGTCGAGACCGCGCTCGCGGCGCGCCGGCATCGGCCCATGCTGTTGCTCGATCTGGCGGTGCCGCGCGATATCGATCCGGACGTCGCGCAGCTCAAGGATGCCTATCTGTATTCGGTGGACGATCTCGAACGCGTGGTCGAGGACAACCGCCGCAGCCGACGCGACTCCGCGGCCGAAGCGGAAGCGATCATCGAACTGCAGGCGGCGCGTTTCGTCGAGGCCCTCGATGCGGGCATGCGTCACGCGCCGTTGAAGCAGTTGCGCGCCCACGGCGACGCGGCGCGCAACGAAGCGCTGTCGAAAGCGAAACGGCTGCTTGCAGCCGGCGGCGATCCAGGCGAAGCGCTCGACCTGCTCGCGCACACGCTGACCAACCGCCTGCTGCATGCACCCACGCAGGCGCTGCGCGAAGCCGCGCTCAGTGGCGACGCGGAGCTCGCGCGCGCCGTGGACAAGCTCTTCCCTCCTTTCAGCGACGAAGACGATGCTGCCGAGCCTGCGCCGAAAGCTTGAAGCGCTGGCCGAGCGCCGCGAAGAACTCGAACGCCTGCTCGCCGATCCCGGCGTCGCAGCCGATGCCGACAAATTCCGCGATTACTCGCGCGAGTTCTCGCAGCTCGAACCGGTCGCCACCGCACTGGCGCAGGAAAGGCATGCGCTACGCGACCTCGCTGCCGCGGAAAACATGCGCAATGATCCGTCGCTGCAGGACGATCGCGACATGCGTGCGTTGGCGGAAGAGGAAATCGCCAGCGCCCGGGCGCGCCTGTCCGCGCTCGACGACGAACTGGCGATCTTCCTTGTGCCCAGGGACATACGCGACGACGGCAACCTGTTCCTCGAAGTGCGCGCCGGCACCGGCGGCGACGAAGCGGCGATTTTCGCAGGCGACCTTTTCCGGATGTACGCGCGTTATGCCGAAGCGCAGCGCTGGAAGGTCGAAGTCATCTCGGCAAATGCGGGCGAGCACGGCGGCTACAAGGAGGTCATCGCGCGCATCGAGGGCCGCGGCGCGTATTCCAAGTTGAAGTTCGAGTCCGGCACGCATCGGGTGCAGCGTGTGCCCGCGACCGAGACGCAAGGTCGGATCCACACTTCGGCCGCGACGGTTGCCATCCTCGCCGAGCAGAACGACATCACCGATGTCGAGATCAGGGATGCGGATCTGCGCGTCGACACCTTCCGCGCCTCCGGCGCAGGCGGACAGCACGTCAACAAGACCGATTCGGCGATCCGCATCACACACATACCCAGCGGCATCGTCGTCGAGAGCCAGCAGGAGCGCTCGCAACACAAGAACCGCGCGCAGGCGATGGGGTTCCTGAAGGCCAAGCTGCTGGATGAGCAACGCAGCGCGCAGACCCGTTCGCAGGCGGAATCGCGGCGCATGCAGGTCGGCAGCGGCGATCGCAGCCAGCGCATCCGCACCTACAACTTTTCGCAGGGTCGCATTACCGACCACCGCGTCGAGGGATTGACACTGTACGACCTGGCCAACGTGCTCGAAGGCAACCTCGACACGCTGGTCGGTCGACTGACGCGCGAGCACCAGGCCGACGAACTTGCACGCTTGACGGAGAGCTCATGACCATTGACGTGCGTCGTGCCACCCTTGACGATCTGGACATTGTCGCGCCGTTGTTCAATGCCTACCGGATGTTTTACGCGCAGGTCTCGGATGTCGATGCGGCGCGCGCATTTCTCGAGCAGCGTCTGCGCGCCGACGAATCCATGATCCTGCTTGCAACATCGGATGGACGCGCTGCGGGTTTTACACAGTTGTATCCGATGTTCTCATCGGTACGGCTGTCACGCGTGTGGATACTGAATGATCTGTTCGTCGCCGCGGACGCGCGCCGGCTCGGCATCGCATCCGCGCTGCTCGACGCCGCCCAGGCCATGGGCCGCGAGGCCGGGGCGCTGCGACTGGAGCTGGAAACCACGCACGACAACCACGCGGCGCAGACCTTGTATCGAGGTGCAGGCTGGACGTCTCATGACGAGACGTTGCGGTTCCGGAATGAACTCCCCGAAGGCCGACTTCTTTACTCGACATTCCCGCGAAGGCGGGAATCCAGCGACCCTTAGCCGTCATCCGATAGAAACCAAGGTGGCACTCGGCACTGGATCAACGGCACTGGGTTCCCGCCTGCGCGGGAATGAGGAGCAAGAACCGCCTACGCTTGCAAACTTGCAGCTGGTGACTAGTTCGATCCGGGCCTATCCGTGTAGGCTCAGCGCATGACCGCAAACACTGTTTCCATCGCACTCAACCTGTGCGTCCTCACCGTTTCTGATTCGCGCACTCCTGCTGACGACACGTCTGGCGACTATCTGGTGGCAGCGTTGAGGCAGGAAGGACACACGCTTGCCGATCGCACGCTGTTGCCTGACGATAAATACAAGCTACGCGAAGTCGTTTCACGCTGGATTGCCGACCAGGGGGTCGATGGGGTGCTGGTCACCGGCGGCACCGGATTCACCGGGCGCGATTCCACGCCCGAGGCCTTGCTGCCGTTGCTGGACAAGGACATGCCGGGCTTTGGCGAACTGTTCCGCGCGATTTCCTTTGAGGAGATCGGCACCTCGTCGCTTCAGTCGCGCGCCTTTGCCGGGCTCGCGAACAACACGTTTGTATTTTGCCTGCCGGGTTCGACTTCGGCGTGCCGCACCGCTTGGGAGCGCATCATCCGCGCGCAACTGGACGCGCGAACGAAGCCCTGCAACCTGGCCGCATTGCGGCCGCGCCTGAATGAATGAACACGTAGGTGCGCAGTTGTCCGCGCGATGTTGATGAACGTCGAAAAAGGCACGAAGGTTTGCACACCGGACAAGACAGTTGCAGCAATGCCCCGGCCGGCGCCGCTCCCACAGGAATTCACGCATGAAGCCACTCAAGCGCAAGGACTACGAAGTACTGCTGGAACCTTTGCAGGGGGAGCTGGTCGCGATGGCGCGCTGGCTGCAGCACACGGGCAAGCGTGTCGTGGTGTTGCTGGAAGGCCGCGACACGGCCGGCAAGGGAGGTGCCATCGATGCGCTGAGCGAACACGTCAATCCACGCCAATGCCGCATCGTCGCGCTTTCGAAGCCGGGCGAGCGTGAAAACAGCCAGTGGTATTTCCAGCGATATGTTCCGCACCTCCCTGCTGCGGGCGAGCTCGTCCTGTTCGACCGCAGCTGGTACAACCGTGCCGGCGTCGAGAAGGTCATGGGTTTCGCAACCGATGCGCAGGTCAAGGCCTTTCTGCGCGAGGCGCCCTTGTTCGAGCGGCAGCTGGTCGACGACGGCATCCTTCTGTTCAAGTACTGGCTGTGCTGCGACCAGGCCCTGCAGGAGGAACGCTTCGCCGAGCGGCTTGCAGATCCGCTCAAGCGCTGGAAACTCTCACCGATCGACCTGCAGGCGCGCGACAAATACGCGGAGTACACCCGCGCACGCGAAGCAATGCTGAAAGCGACGCACACGAAGCACGCGCCCTGGACCCTGGTCGACTTCAACGACCAGAAACGCGGCCGCCTGACCCTGATCCGCGACCTGCTGGACCGCCTGCCCGATACGTCCGTGCCGCAGACGACACTGACATTCGCGCCGCTCGCCGCGAAACCGCAGAAGGAACGTTATGGCGTGCTCAAGCCGATCGC
The DNA here is from genome assembly GCA_039919835.1 of Luteimonas sp. Classification (GTDB taxonomy): domain Bacteria; phylum Pseudomonadota; class Gammaproteobacteria; order Xanthomonadales; family Xanthomonadaceae; genus JALYOU01. The sequence continues at coordinate 1,610 of JBDSEX010000193.1, read as the reverse complement.
GTCATATGACGGCATGGATTGACAACACCCCGGCAAGTCGCCGCTATTTGCAGCGTGGGCTTCGGCCCGCCCTCCTTCGAACCGATATTTCGGATGGTGTGCCTACACCTATCTACGCAATCTCAAAGCCGGGCGGCATCTCTACAGGGGGATGGACGAGGTGACTCCCGCGCACTTCCGCAACCGTCGCCATCGGCGGCCCATGCCGCAGCCACGCGGCGAGGGATTCGACGGCAGTGGCTTCCCCTGCTGCAACGACTTCAACGCTGCCATCGGGCAAGTTTTTCGCGTATCCACGCAATCCAAGTCGCCTCGCCTGGTCACGCGCCGATGCGCGGAAGAACACGCCCTGCACCTTGCCGGTCACGATGAAGCGGCACGCCTGCATGGTCAGGCCGCCGGAACGGTGTCGCCCGCCGCAGCAATGGCCGCTTCGATCTCCTTCGCCGTCACCGGGCCCATGAACTGCTTGGCGACCTTTCCCTGAGGCGAGAGCAGATACGTCATCGGCAAGCCACGCGGCGTGGCGAAATCCCTGGGCGGGTCATACACATCGACGATCGCGATCGGATACGCCACCGGATGCGTTTTCAGGAAGGCCTTCATCGCCGCCGGTTCGATTTCCTCGTACGCGAGGCCGATCACTTCGATATGTTCGCGCATCGTGTCGAGCGCGGACAATTCCGGCATTTCCTTCAGGCAGGGCGAACACCAGGTGGCCCAGAAATTGACGACGACCCATTTGCCGCGATGTGCGGCGAGGTCGTACTGCGTGCCATCGAGGGTTGTGGCAAGCAACGTCGGAATCTCGGGAAGCTTAGGCTCGCTGTCATCATCCGCGGCTTCAGCTTTATCCGGTTGAGTCAGGGCAGGCCCGTCCGCTGCCTGCTGCGCTGGGTCAGCAGGCGCTGCAGGCTTCTTGCAGCCCCCGAGCGCGAGAGCCCCGGCGCACACCATCAGCCATGCGAACTTTTTCGCTGCGCAATGAATCATGTCGCTTCCTTGGAGTCCGAATAGAGATCGCCGACACGATGTTTCAGCAGGTCGCGCAGCGGCAGGCGCAACTCGTCGAGCGCGGCAACGGCGGCTTTGCCAAGTGCGTCGTCGCGGCATGGCAGGTGCGCTTCGGCGATGGGAATGCGCAGGTGCGAGGCTTCGTACAATTCGGCCATCGTGAGTTCGCCCAGGTCGCGCGTCAGCACCCATTCGCCGGACTCGGTGCGCGTCACTACGCCGATTTCGCACAACTGCGCCAGCATCTGCTGCACAAGGGCGTCGGTCAGCATGGGCTCCATCAACTGGATTTCGTCGCTGTGCAAACCTCGCCCTGTTTTTCTTGACTGCGAAAAACGCCCCAGCATCCGCAGGAGGCCATACATCTCGTAGCCTTGCGGCAGGCGCATCGACGCGGGCTGGTATCGGAAGGCCGACATCGACGACGCGAACGACGCGCCAAGCAGCACTGCCACCCAGCTCAGGAAAATCCACAGCAGGAAGATCGGCACGAACGCAACCGTACCGTAGACCTTGGTGTAGGTGTTGAAGCTGCCGAGGAACAGCCCGAGCCCGGCTTTGACAAGCTCGAACAGAAGCACCGACAGCAGCGCGCC
>JBDSEX010000186.1:0-3798 GCA_039919835.1 Luteimonas sp. | reverse complement strand
CTGGGACCGCGGCACGCTGTTCGGCCTGCAAAGTGGCGGGCGCACCGAGAGCATCCTGATGAGCCTTCCCCCGCGCGTGCGCTGGGAGTACGCGTATGCGCCGGGCGTCGAGAGCGCCGAGGCAGTACTGCAGGACTATCTCAGGCCGCGCGATTGGCTGACGGAACTGGCGTAGGGGTGTTCAGCCCGCGCCGCGTGTTTTCACGGCGCAATTGGCGCGTTGAAAGGAACCCCGGGTGGCTGAGATCCCGCAGTCGCTTCAAGGGTCCTTCGAACCGGCCTGAGTTTCGACGTCGGGAACATCGAGCGTGGCGCTTCCGCCATCGCTGTCGCGCTTCACCACGCTGATCGTGCCGTTGGTCTCCAGCAGCGCGATGCGCACGTCCGTCAGCGTCAATTCGCCATTCAACCGCAGGGCTTCATTGAAATCGTCCTCGCTCACGAGTTCCCGCATGAGCACGCTTCGAAACAGCTGGCCATCGCGGGCCAGCACCACCGGCACGCCTTCCACCAGGTGTTCGGCGCGCCGGCTTCGCGAGGTGACAAAGGACACGAGCCAGTTCAACGCAATCAGTACGACCGCGAGCAGCAGTCCGCCGCCGAGCGACGTGTCGCCGCCCAACAATGCGTTCTGGACCGCATTGCCCAGCAACACGACCAGCAGCATGTCGAACGGCGTGAACTGGCCCATGGTGCGTTTTCCCGACAACCGGATCAGGACCAGCAACGCGACATAGACGACGGTGGCGCGCAGCACGAACTCCCACCATGGCATCGACAGATCGAACAGATCCGACATCGCAATTCCCCTGTCGCCGAGGCACGGCGCATGTACCGATTGTCGCCGCTGGCGGCCCGCTCGGCACCAGCGGCGGCACCGGGAGGCATGCAAACGGCCAGCCCAATAAAAAGCCCCGCAGGCAGGGGGGCCGGCGGGGCTGGGAGGAACGGGGCTTGGGGAGAAGCTCCGTTCCAGGATCACTCCAGGGGAGGGAGGGATCTGCGACAGACGTTGCATCCGTCGCGGGTTATATGACCAGCCTGCGCATGGATAGTTCGTGAAGAATCGGGTTAAGAAGTTGTTGGATTCAGCGTGTGTTTACTTGGTGCGTTGCCGATGCCCGACGCTTGAAGTCGTCAACGCCGCCATGTCACGAATCCAGCGCCTCGTTCGACCCGGGCACCGTCACTCGCGTTGTCGTTCGCTGCAATGACGGATCCACGATTGCCCCGGGATTTTGCAGCCTCAGTGCGCCTCGTCCCAGTTCAGACCGACCCCGCTGTCGACCACCAGCGGCACGCGCAGTTCCGCCGCGCCCACCATGCGCTGCCGCACGTTGTCCACCAGTGCCTCGACGAAGCCCTCGTCGGCCTCGAACACCAGTTCGTCGTGGACCTGGAGGATCATCAGCGCTCGGTGGCCGTGCGGCGCCAGCCAGTCGTGGATCGCGATCATGGCGCGCTTGATGATGTCGGCGGCGGTTCCCTGCATCGGCGCGTTGATCGCGGCGCGTTCGGAGCCGGCGCGCAGTCCCTGGTTCCTGGATGCGATGTTGTCGAGATACAGGCGGCGGCCGAACACGGTTTCGACGTAACCCTGCTCGCGCGCCTGCTGCCGCGTGCGCTCCATGAAATCGCGTACGCCCGGATACCGCGAGAAATACAACGCGATGTAGTCCTGCGCCTCGCCGCGGCCGACACCCAGTTGCTTGGCGAGTCCAAACGCGCTCATGCCGTACATCAGGCCGAAGTTGATTGCCTTGGCGGCGCGGCGCTCGTTGCCGCTGACGTCGTCGAGCGATTTCCCGAACACTTCCGCCGCCGTCGCGCGATGCACATCGACGTTCGACTCGAACGCGCGCAGCAGGCCGGGGTCTTCCGACAGGTGCGCCATGATCCTGAGTTCGATCTGCGAATAGTCGCAGGCAATGATGCGGCGCCCCGGCGGCGCGACGAAGGCCGTGCGGATGCGGCGGCCATCCTCGGTGCGGATCGGGATGTTCTGCAGGTTTGGATCGGAGGATGCGAGGCGTCCAGTGGCAGCGCCGGCCTGGTGGTAGCTGGTATGAACGCGGCCGGTGTGCGGATTGACGATTTCAGACAATTTGTCGGTGTACGTGCTGCGCAGTTTCGCCAAGCCGCGGTAGTCGAGGATGATGCGCGGCAGTTCGTGCAGGTCGGCGATCGCCGCCAGTGCTTCCTCGTTGGTGCTCGGCTGGCCCGATGGGGTCTTCACCATTACCGGCAATTTCAGTTCCTCGAACAGCAGCGCGCACAGCTGTTTCGGCGAATCCAGGTTGAAGGTGCGCCCGGCAAGTTCGGTCGCTTTCTGTTGCGCAGTGAGCATGCGTCGGCCGAGGTCTGCCGACTGGCGGCGCAACTCGTCGGCATCGATCATCACGCCGTTGGCCTCAATGCGCTCAAGCACCGGCACCAATGGCATTTCGATGTCGCGGTACACCGACAGCAGCCCCGGCTCGGCGGCGAGTTTGGGCGACAACGCGCGATGCAGGCGCAGGGTGACATCCGAATCCTCCGCCGCGTAACACGTCGCATCGTCGGTGGCGACCTGCGAGAACAGGATCTGCTTGCTGCCCTTGCCCGCGACCGCCGCGTACTTGATGGTGTCGTAGCCGAGGTAGCGCTTGGCCAGCGTATCCATGTCGTGGCGGCTGCCGCTGGCGTTCAGCACGAAACTCTCGAGCATGGTGTCGTCGGCATAGCCACGCACGTCGATGCCGTGGCGCCGCAGGATGTGCAGGTCATACTTTCCGTGCTGCGCGATCTTGCGTTTGCCGGCGTCCTCGAACACCGGCTTGAGCGCGGCAAGCGTCTCCGCGAAATCAAGTTGCTGCGGCGCGCCCGGATAGTCGTGCGCCAGCGGCAGGTACGCGGCGCGGCCGGTCTCGACCGCGAAACTGATCCCGACCAGGTTGGCGCGCATCGGATCGAGGCTGTCGGTTTCGGTGTCGAAGGCGAAGGCGTCTGCTGCGTTCAATTTCGAGAGCCAGGCGTCGAGTTTTTCCTGGCTGAGAATGCATTCGTACTCGCCGGGCACCGACAGCGCGGGATCCAGCGTCGCATCGGGGACGACAGCCGCGCGCGCATGGCCCGCTTCGGTTCCACGCATGCCGATGCGTTCGCCCCTTTCCACGGATCCCTGCGCCGACGTCCCATCGAGGTCCTTCAACGCCTGCGTAAACCCATATCGCAGGTACAGCGCGTGCAGCGTTTCGACATCGCGTTCGCGCAGCGGAAGCGCTTGCGGATCCAGGTCAAGCGGAACGTCGGTCTTGATCGTGGCCAGCTGCCGGTTCAACGGCAATCGCGTCACCGCCGCACGCAGGTTGTCGCCGATCTTGCCCTTGATCGCACCGGCGTTCGCGATCACGCCGTCGAGCGAATCGTAGTCGCCGAGCCACTTGGCCGCAGTCTTGGGGCCACATTTGTCGATGCCCGGAATGTTGTCGACGCTGTCGCCCATCAACGCCAGCAGGTCGACGATCTGGTCCGCACGCACGCCGAACTTGTCGATGACAGACTGCTCCGAATCGAGCCGGCTGCCGCTCATCGTGTTGACCAGCGCGATCGCGCCTGTCGCCAAACCCGCCGTCCGCACCAGCTGCGCGAAATCCTTGTCGCCGGTGGAGATGGTCACGTCGATGCCCGCATCGGCGCCCTGCAACGCCAGCGTTCCGATCACGTCGTCGGCTTCCACGCCCGGCACGCGCAGGATCGGGAAACCCAGCGCCTGCACGATGTCGCACATCGGCTGCACCTGCGCTCGCAGCTCGTCGG
>JBDSEX010000175.1:0-2918 GCA_039919835.1 Luteimonas sp. | reverse complement strand
TGATCGAGGGGGAACCCTGGCCGACCAACCCTGACAATTGAAGAGCCAGTGGGCCTAGGCCTACCCTGAAAATACTGGAATCATCGATGGACAAGACCTTCTGGGATGAGCGCTGGCGAGATGGCCGCATCGGCTTCCACCAGGACATCGTCACGCCGTTGCTCGCGCGGCATTGGGATGCCTTGCAGTTGCCCGAAGGCAGCCGCGTGTTCGTGCCGCTGGCGGGCAAGACGCTTGACATGCCCTGGCTTGCGTCGCGTGGACACCGCGTGCTCGGGGTTGAATTGTCGCGCCTGGCCATCGATCAGTTTTTCCACGAACACCGATTGGAGCCCAACCTGCGCGAAACGCGATACGGGGTGCATTTCTGCGCAGGCGCAATCGAAATGGTCTGCGGCGATGTCTTCGCTCTCGACAGACACATGCTTTCGGATTGCCAAGGCGTCTTCGACCGTGCCGCCTTGATCGCGTTGCCGCCGGACACGCGCATGCGCTACGCCGGTGAGCTCTTTGGGCACCTGCCGCAAGACTGTCGCGGGCTGCTGGTAACCCTGGAGTATCCCCAGCAACAAAAATCAGGTCCGCCGTTTTCGGTGGATGCGGATGAAGTACAGGCGTTGTATGCGCCGGGGTGGGCGCTGGAGCTGCTGGAACGCTGCGACATCCTTGCCGAACAGCCTGCGTTCGCCGATGAGGGCGTTGACAGGTTGCATACCGCAGCCTGGCGCCTGCATAAGCGGGGTTGATCCTTTCCTGCAGGGATGATTGAGGTTGCGAAGGGCTTGAGTGCCCCAACGCGGTGTGAATGCGGAGCGTGCGGTTGAAGCCGCTTCTGCTATCGGCGAGAGCAACTGGTCAAGGCAATGCGGCGTTGTGGACCCCCGCTATCGCACGCCCCGATGGATCGGCGGCATTGGCAAAACTCGCATCCCATGCAATTGCCGCCGGCGATGAACACGCAATCGATTTGCCGCCAGGCACGGTTTCGGCGCACGCCGCATCCGGGAAGTGATGCTCGAAGATGCGCCGATACAGATACGCCTCCTTCGACAGCGGCGGATTGAAGGGAAAGCGCGACGCGGCGGCGGCGAATTCGCGGTCGGTGACGCTGGCCTCGGCATGCGCCTTGAGGCCGTCGATCCAGGCATAGCCAACGCCGTCGCTGAACTGTTCCTTCTGGCGCCACAGGATGGCATCGGGAAGATGGCCTTCGAAGGCCTCTCGCAGGACCGCTTTTTCCATGCGGCGATGTCGTGTGCCGTTCTTGTCGACCACGCTCGTGTCGATCATCTTGTGCTGCGCGTCCATGCGCATCGCCACGTCGAGGAACTCGACATCGAGGAATGGCACGCGCGGCTCCACGCCCCACGCCATCATTGACTTGTTCGCGCGCAGGCAGTCGTAGTTGTAGAGCGCGTCGAGTTTGCGCACGAGTTCCTCGTGGAACTCACGCGCGTTCGGCGCTTTGTGGAAGTACAGATACCCGCCGAAGATTTCGTCGGCGCCTTCGCCTGACAGCACCATCTTCACGCCCATCGCCTTGATGCGTCGCGCCAGCAGGAACATCGGCGTGGAGGCGCGGATGGTGGTGACGTCATACGTCTCGATGTGGCGGATCACTTCGGGCAATGCGTCCAGCCCTTCCTCGAAGGTGTACTTGAAACCGTGGTGCACGGTGCCGATGGCTTTGGCGGCGATTTCCGCGGCGGCGAGGTCAGGGGAGCCTTCCAGTCCGATTGCGAACGAATGCAGGCGCGGCCACCAGGCTTCGGAACTGTCGTCGTCCTCCACGCGCTTGCGCGCGAAACGCGCGGCGCAGGCGGCGACAAGCGAGGAATCGAGGCCGCCCGACAACAGCACGCCGTATGGCACGTCGGTCATCATCTGCCGGTGCACGGCCTTTTCGAACGCGTCGCGCAGTTCTTCCTTGGAGACCATGACGCCCTGGGTGGCGTCGTGATCGCGCCATGGCTTGTCGTAGTACTTCACCAGCGTATTGGAGGCGCTGTCGAAGCAATGGCCGGGCGGGAACTGCGCGATGTCGGCGCAGAGCCCGACCAGCGCCTTCATCTCCGACGCAACGCCCAAACGGCCTGCGCGATCGTGTCCCCAGTACAGCGGGCACACCCCCATCGGATCGCGCGCGATCAGGACGCGCCGGCTGCTGCTGTCCCATAAAGCGAAGGCAAAGATGCCGTTGAGGCGATTGAGGAAGGAAGCGGGCTCATCCTCGCGATACAGCGCATTGATCACCTCGCAGTCGGAACCAGTCTGGAACGCGTATGGCTGCGTGAGTTCCTTTTCCAGTTCGCGATGGTTGTAGATCTCACCATTGACCGCGAGCACCAGATCGCCCTCTGCCGATCGAAGGGGCTGCGAGCCACCGGCGGGATCGACGATTGCCAGACGCTCGTGCACCAGGATCGCGCCGTCGTCGACGTGCACCCCGCTCCAGTCCGGACCGCGATGACGCTGCCGTTGCGAGCGCTCCAGCGCCTGCCGTCGAAGCAGGGTCAGGTCGTCGCCGCTTTGCAGGCCGAAGATTCCGAAGATAGAGCACATTTCGTTGACTCCGTGGACAATAAAAAACCCGCGTTGTGGGCGCGGGTCTGTGGATGCTGGGCTGATGTGGATTGCCTAGTCGCCGACCCGCGAAGGGCGTGCGGGATTATTCAAGCCATCGTTATTCGTGCGCGCGTGCTTGCAGCGCTTCGGGTTGCGGCGGGTGGCGTCGGGATGCATGGCTGGAAGCTAACCGGTTTGTCGAGGGATTGGCAAGCATCTGTCGCGTGTCACGCCTGCCGGACTGGAATCGGTGCTCGTCATTCCACTGCCGCCAGCAGCGCATCTCACCAGTGAGCCTCGTCATCCGCAGTCTCTCGCCGGAGCGATCGAAATCGCGACCGACTGCTCTATCT
>JBDSEX010000129.1:0-4153 GCA_039919835.1 Luteimonas sp. | reverse complement strand
GCGACGAGGCGTTGTCGATGCACCGGATGATGTTGACCCAGTCCAGCGACCTGCATGTGCGCGAGATGTTCTGGAAAGCAGGACCCCAGCGCGTGCAGGAAGCCTTCGCCGCCTTCGTGCAGGCACGCGCCGGCGCTGGCGAACTGGAAGTGCCCGATGTGCGGCGCGCTGCCTCGCAGTTTTTCTGCCTGCTCAAGGGCGAGATGCACATGCGCATGGCCAGTGGCCTGTGCTGCAAGCCTAGCCAGCCCGATGTCGATACGCACATCGATGCGACCGTCAACCTCTTCCTGCGCGCGCATGCGCCGCGCTGAACACCGCCGCGCCGTTGCATGCACGCCGGTGCTGGCCGCGCCGGCAGTCTCGGTGACTTCTGGCACTCAGTCGTGCAACGGACGCGGGCGATGCTGTGCTGGCTGCAATCACGCCCCGTCCCGTTCCTTTCGCCATTCCGCCTTCGGCTCCATCGCTAGAATGCGCGCTGCAAACAATCCCTGACATCACCATGACGATCAACTACGCCAAAGCCCGCGAAACCATGGTCGAACAGCAGGTCCGCCCTTGGGACGTACTCGACGCGCGCGTCCTGGAGACGTTGTCCACGGTGCCGCGCGACCGCTTCGTGCCGGAGGAATACCGTGCGCTTGCCTACACCGATCTTCCGTTGCCGATCGGTCACGGGCAGATGATGATGAAACCCGTGGTGGAAGGCCGCATGCTGCAGGCGCTGGAGATCGCGCCCGGCGACGAAGTCCTCGAAATCGGCAGCGGCAGCGGCTTCATCACGGCCTGCCTCGCGCGCCTGGCGCGGGACGTGGTAAGTCTTGAAATCCATCCCGAACTCGCCGCCGGCGCGCATGCGCGCATCGCGCAGCTTGGATACGACAGCAACGTGCGCATCGAAGTCGCGGATGCGTTCGCCTGGACCACCGAACGCCGCTTCGATGCCATCTGCGTGACCGCCGCCGTCGATACCATTCCGTCACGCTTCACCGGCTGGCTGCGTCCCGGTGGACGCCTGTTCGTCATCTGCGGCCGTTCGCCGGTGATGGAAGCGGTGTGCGTTCGCGCTCCCGCCGATGACGCACATGTCAACGGCGCGCGCATTGAATCGTTGTTCGAAACCGATGTCCCTTACCTCGCCGGCGCCGCGCCGGTCGCCCAGTTCCAGTTCTGATCCCGTGTTGATCGAAGGATTTTCCATGCGTCGTCGTCCACTCGTTTTCGCCCTCGCCGTGGCCCTGTTGCCGGCCAGTGCCATTGCCGAAGACCTGTTGCAAACCTACGAACTCGCCCGCAGCAGCGATCCGCAGCTGTCTGCGGCCGAATCGCAGCGACTGGCAACGCGCGAAGGCGCGGTGCAGGCGCGGGCGGCAATGCTGCCGCAGATCAACGGTACGGCGACGGTGCAGCGTTCGCGCAGCGACGGCTCGTCCAGCCAGACGCAATTCGATCCGGCCACTGGCGCGCCGTTGCAGTTCAGCGTCGACCGGAGTAGCGAGTCCACCACCCGCAATCTCGATGTCAACGTGCGCCAGATGGTGTACGACCGCGCCAACTTCACCCGGCTGGAGAGCCAGAGTGCGCTCAGCAAGGCCAGTGATTTCCAGCTCGAGTCCGCCGGCGACTCACTGGTCACGCGCACCTCCCAGGCCTATTTCAACGTGTTGATCGCCACTGAAACCCTGGCCGCCGCCGAGGCACAGGAGGCCGCGCTGAAGAAGCAGTTCGACTTCGCCGACAAACGCCTTGAGGTCGGCCTTGCGCCGATCACCGACGTGCATGAGGCACGTGCGCAGTACGACAGCGCACGCGCCAACTCCATCGTCGTGCGCAATGCACTTGAGGATGCCTATCAGGCGCTGGTGGAACTCACCGACGCGCCAGTGCGAAATCTCAAGGGCCTGCCCGACGACTTCAAACCGGTGCTGCCAGTGGAGCAGGCTGCCGAAAGCTGGGTCAACAGCGCCATCGAGACCAATCCGGCCTTGATCGCCAAGAAATTCCAGGTCGAATCCTCGGAAGCGAACATCGGAACCGCCCGCGCGGGACATTGGCCATCGCTGTATGTGAGCGGTGGTTACGGCGACCAGCGCAGCTTTGGCGACAGCACATCGCGCGGCATCACGTTCCCTTCTGACAGCAACAACCGGGGCCCGAGCATCGGCCTGACCTTGAGCGTGCCGATCTTCTCCGGCGGCGCGGTGCAATCGCAGGTACGCCAGGCCATTGCGCAACGCGATGTCGCGCAGGACGAACTCGAACAGCAGAAGCGCGCCCTGGTCCGCAACACGCGCAATGCCTACCAGACCCTGGTCGCCGGCATCAGCGAAGTCGAGGCGCGTCGCCTCGCCGTGTTTTCCGCGCGCAGCGCGTATGACGCGTCCCAGGTCGGCCTGGAAGTCGGCACCAGGACCGTGCTCGATGTGCTCAACAACCAGCGCACCCTGTTCGATGCGGAACGCGAGTACGCGCGCTCTCGCTACAACTTCCTGCAGAACCGCCTGTTGCTGGAGCAGGCCGCTGGCACGCTGGACGTGGCCGACGTGCAGGACGTCAATCGCTTGCTGACGGTAACGCCTGAAATGCGCTTGCGGTCCACGCCGTAAACCACGATCGAAAATCCGGAAGGCCACCCACCTCTTCGTGATTGCCGCGAAGCGGGACTGGACATGGAGATGCCGAAGCTGACATTGGCGCAGGACGGCCGGGCGGATGTGCCTCTGAAACGCGTGAGGTCCTGCGCGCCCAGGCTGTCGATTCCATTGCCGCCCTCGAACGACTGACTACGGCGCGGGCAAGTCCGGCGCAATCAGCGCCATCGTCCGCGACAGCGCGCCTTGGCCCTGTACCACCAGCGCGTGGCCTGCGGCGGCCATCGAACCGCGCGTCGCCGTGTCCGCCAGCAATGTTTCCAAGGCAGCCGAGACCGCATCGGCGTCCTGTTCGATGCGCAACGCGCCAGCGGCGTCCAGCTTCGCTGCGATCTCGCTGAAGTTATGCAGGTGCGGGCCGGTCACGATCGCCGTCCCCGCCGCGGCAGGCTCAAGCATGTTGTGCCCGCCGATGGCTTGCAGGCTGCCACCAACGAAGGCCACGTCGGCGCACGCGTAGAAGTTGGACAGTTCGCCCAGCGTGTCGATCACGAACACATCGTCGTCCGCGTCGGGCCATCGCGTCAGCCGCCGCGTTGCCACGCGCCATCCGGCTTCGATGGCCGATTGCGCGACGGCGCGGAAGCGTTCGGGATGGCGTGGGGCCCACAGCAGCAATGCATCGGGCCAGCGTTGTCGCAGTTGACGGTGCATCGCGACAACGTGCTCTTCCTCGCCCTCATGCGTGCTCGCCGCGATCCAGACGCGCCGCGATGCGGCGGCCTTTGCGCCGGCGTTGGCGTTGGCACGGAACGTGGCAATGAATTCCTCGATATTGTCGGCCATCGCCACGTCGTACTTCAGGTTTCCAGTTTCAACGATGCAGTCCGGCGCCGCGCCGAGCCTGCGGAAGCGTTCGCCATCGGCCGCCGATTGCACGGCGACATGGCGCAACGTGCGCAATGCCTGTTTCATCAGCGGCGCGAGTGCGCGATAGCCGCGCAGCGAACGCTCGGACAACCGCGCATTGAGCACATAGGCCGGTATGCCGTGATCACGGCAGCCGAACAGCAGGTTGGGCCACAACTCGGTTTCCAGGATCAGCGCGATCTTTGGCTGGAAGTGTTCGAGGAAACGCCCGACCGCGCCCGGTAGATCGTAGGGCAGATAGACATGCTCCACTGCGTCGCCCCAGAGGCTGCGCACGCGTCCGGACCCGGTCGGGGTAATGGTGGTGATGACCATGCGCAGGTCCGGGCGTTCGCGGCGCAAGGCCTCGATCAGCGGCGCAGCCGCGCTTACCTCGCCTACCGACACCGCATGCACCCACACCGGCGCCGACACCGGCGGGGTTGCGTACGACCCATAACGCTCGTTCCAGCGCTGGAAGTACTCGCGCTGTCGGAATCCACGCCAGATCAGGTGATACACGGTGATCGGTGCCAGCACATACAACGCGGCCGAGTACAGGCCGCGCAGGATGCGCTCGACGGGATCGCGTTTCATCGCCACAGCATAGCGAAGCCGCACGGCGGGTTGACCTTTAGAATTGCAGCATG
>JBDSEX010000112.1:0-3998 GCA_039919835.1 Luteimonas sp. | reverse complement strand
CGTCGAGAACCGCGTGCCCGGATTCCTGCGCGGCAAGGGCGAAGGCTGGGTCACCGCCGAGTACGGCATGCTGCCGCGATCCACCCACACGCGTAGCGACCGTGAAGCGTCGCGCGGCAAGCAGGGCGGCCGCACGCTGGAAATCCAGCGGCTGATCGGCCGCGCGCTGCGGGCCCGCGTGGATCGCGGCGCGCTCGGCGAACGCACCATCACCCTGGATTGCGATGTATTGCAGGCCGATGGCGGCACCCGTACCGCGGCGATCACCGGGGCGTATGTCGCGCTGGTCGATGCGGTGCGCTGGCTGCAGTCACGGAGAGAAATCACCCGCGAACCCATCCACGGCGCGGTCGCGGCCGTTTCGGTCGGTCTGCATAGAGGCGTTCCGGTACTGGACCTGGATTACGCCGAGGACAGCGACTGCGACACCGACATGAACGTGGTGATGAACGATGGTGGCGGCTTCATCGAAGTCCAGGGCACGGCTGAAGGCCACGCGTTCCGCCGGGAGGAGCTCGATGCCATGTTGGCGCTTGCGGAAAAAGGCATCGGCGAATTGTTCGCAGCGCAGAATGCGGCGCTGTCCCGGTAGTCGCCTGTCTTGAACGCATGACGCAAACGATCGGCAGCATCACCCTCGTCGTCGCGGATTACGACGAAGCGATTCCGTATTACACCGACGTGCTCGGGTTCACGTTGGTGGAAGACTCCGATCGCGGCAACGGCAAGCGCTGGGTCCGCGTCGCTCCACCCGGTCCGCATGGAACTTCGATCCTGCTGGCCAAGGCGGTCGATGAACGACAACATTCGCGCGTCGGGGACCAGACCGGCGGCCGCGTCGGTTTCTTCCTGCACACCGACGACTTCCATCGCGATCATGCCGCGATGCTGGCGCGCGGCGTCGTGTTTTCTGAACCGCCGCGAGACGAGGCTTACGGCACGGTCGCGGTGTTCGAGGATCTGTACGGCAACCGCTGGGACTTGCTGGAATTGAAACGGTGAAGCTGGTCATCGCCAGCAGCAGCGCCGGCAAGCTCGCCGAGCTCCGTGCGCTGCTTGGTGGCAGCGGCATTGAACTGGTGTCCCAACGCGCGCTCGGGATCGACGATGCAGAGGAAACCGGTAGCACCTTCATCGAAAACGCCCTGCTGAAAGCGCGCAAGGCCGCGCGTGAAAGCGGGCTGCCGGCGCTCGGCGATGATTCAGGCCTGTGTGTCGATGCACTCAACGGCGAGCCGGGTTTGTACTCCGCGCGCTACGCCGGCAAGCATGGCGATGCTGAGGCGAATATCGACAAGCTGTTGCGGCAACTTGACGACGTTGCGGACGCGCAACGCAGCGCACGTTTCCATTGCGTCCTGGCGTTGCTGCGGCATGCCGACGATCCCCAACCGATCATTGCACAAGGCAGTTGGCAGGGACGCGTTCTCACAGCGCGGCGCGGGACGCAAGGCTTCGGTTACGACCCCGTCTTCTACGATGTCGAACATCAACAGACCGCAGCAGAAATGGATGCGGGCTTGAAGAACCGCATCAGCCATCGCGGGCAGGCGCTGGCCGCGTTGAAGGCTGCTCTCGATGGGCGCGCCTGCAACATCAGCTAGCCGGCGCGAGCACGGGACGATCCGCTGGATGGGACAATGCGCGCATGCTGATCCCGCCACCGCTTTCGCTTTACATCCACCTGCCATGGTGCGTGCGCAAATGCCCGTACTGCGATTTCAACTCGCATGAGCGCAAGGGCGTATTGCCGTTCGATGCGTATGTCGATGCGCTGATCGCCGATCTCGATTTCGACCTGCCGCTGGTCTGGGGCCGCACCGTCAACTCGGTGTTCTTCGGCGGTGGCACGCCCAGCCTGTTCCCGCCCGAAGCAGTCGCTCGCATCCTGCAGGCCGCCAGCGCGCGCCTGCGCTTCGCGCCGAACCTGGAGATCACGCTGGAGACCAATCCCGGCACCGCCGAGCACGGCCGCTTCGAGGGCTATCGCGAAGCCGGCGTGAATCGCCTGAGTTTCGGCGTGCAGAGTTTTGACGACGGCTGCCTGCAGCGCCTCGGCCGGATCCACGACAGCGCCGAGGCGGTGCGTGCAATCCAGTTGGCACGCGATGCCGGCTTCGACAATTTCAACATCGACCTGATGTACGCGCTGCCAAAGCAGACTCTGGCCATGGCCGCGCACGACATCGAGCGCGCCATCGAACTGCAACCCGCGCACATCTCGCACTACCAGCTGACGCTGGAGCCCAACACGCTATTCGCCGCGAAACCGCCGGCGCAAATGCCCGACGAGGATGCCGCATGGGACATGCAGGAGCATTGCCAGTCGATGCTGGCCGACGCGGGTTACGGACACTACGAAATCTCGGCCTACGCAAAGCCGGACCGGCAATGCGCGCACAACCTCAACTACTGGTATTTCGGCGACTACCTGGGCATCGGCGCCGGCGCGCACGGCAAGCTCTCTTCCGGAGCGGAGCAGAGCATCCTGCGCCGCCGGAAAGTGAAGCACCCCACCGACTATCTGCTGAAGGCGGGAACGTCGGCCGCGATCGGCGGCGATGAGGCCATCGGCGATGCGCGCCGTCCCTTCGACTACATGCTCAATGCCCTGCGGCTGTCCGACGGGTTTTCCCTGCAGGCCTTCGAGTCGCGCACCGGGTTGCCGCGCGAGACCATTGAAGGCCGGCTTTCGGTGGCGGTCCGAAACGCCTGGTTGACGCGGGACGGCGATCATGTCGCCCCGACCGAGCTGGGGCACCGTTTCAACAACGATGTGATCGGCCTGTTCCTCGACGGATGAACCGGTTTCACGCGCGCTGGGCACGCCACGCGACATGCTCGGACCATGCTCGACAGCCTGATCGTCCATTGCCCGTACTGCGGCGAGCGTTTCGACGCGCTGGTCGATGCCAGCGGCGGTGACTCTCGGTATGTGGAGGACTGTCCGGTGTGCTGCCAGCCGATCGAGCTTGATCTGCGGCTCGACGACGACGGTGCGCCCCTGTCCCTGCACGCAGGGCGGGATGCCTGAGGCACGAAGCGATCTGAATGGCGCCACGGCGTCCGGTTTGGCGCGTGGTTGGCGTGCGTGGTATGAAAGGTCTTCCCGACCCACGGCATCCGGCACGACTCCATGGCATCGCCCCAGGACGGACATTCCGAAACGCTGATCGGCAGCGGCCTGCCGCCGCCGGTGCGTGCGGCGCTGGAGCAACTGCTGTCCGTGCTGTCCGAGGAAATCGTGCGCGGGCTCAATGCCATGCTCGCCGAACTCGAGCAGCAGCTGTTCCGCCAGGCGGACCATGCCCAATCGTCGGTTGCCCAGGAGCAGCAATTCGCGGCCCTGCGCAGCCTGCGGCTCAGTCGTGCCGATTTCGTGCCGCGCTATCTGCATGGGCTGGAAAGCATCCTGGCGAGCATCCGCCAGCCACCCGTCGAGCCCACCGCGCCGCAAACGGTGAAGGCCGTCCTTGGCGACTGGCAACTGGTCGAGCACAACGCCGCCGATGAGGACGTGCAGGTGGTCGACCTCGCGGTGCGTTACGAATCGCGTGCCACGCTGACCCTGTACCTCCTGGGCCAGCGGTTCGGCGTGCTGGCGGCCGCGCCTGCCTTCGAGAACGACCGCTTGCCCGTTGGCCCGCGGATGCTGGTGCGCATCGCACAGCGCACAGCCAATGCGCTGGGACTCGATCCGGTGCTGCGCCCGGCGCTGTACAAGGCGTTTGAACACCATGTGCTGAGCGGCTATCCGACCTTGGTCGAGCTGATGAACAACGTGCTGAGCCGGGCCGGCATCCTGCCCGAACTCGAATTCGTACCGCTGCGGCCGCGCCCCGCCACACAGCCACAAACGCCAGCTGACGAAGCGGCGCACGTAGATAGGCAGGCGGGCGCAGGGTCGGCTGGTGGTAGTAGCGGTAGTAGCGGGGGTAGCGGGGGTAGCGGGAGTGGGGGTGGTGGGAGTGGTGGTGGTGGTCGCGCCGGCGGAAGGG
>JBDSEX010000061.1:0-2578 GCA_039919835.1 Luteimonas sp. | reverse complement strand
CAGCGAAAACAGGCTTTCCTGCATGCGCGCGCCGCCGCTGGCCGAGAAGCACACGAAGGGACAACCAGCTTGCAACGCGATCTCCGCCGCTCGGGCGAAACGCTCGCCCACCACAGAGCCCATCGAGCCCCCCATGAACGCGAAATCGAACGAACACGCGACGATGGGCTGGCCCTTCAGTTCACCTTGCATGGCAATCAACGCGTCGCGCTCGCCGGTGGATTTTTGCGCTGCCTTGATGCGGTCGGAGTATTTTTTCTGGTCCTTGAATTTCAGGACGTCAGTCGGCCCGAGGTCGCCGGCGATTTCCCTGCCTGTGCCGCCATCGAGCAACGCGGCCAGACGCGCGCGGGCGCGGATCGCCATGTGGAAGTTGCACTTGGGGCAGACCTCCAGGTTCTCCTCTAGCTCCGGCCGGTACAACACCGCGCCGCAGCGGTCGCATTTCTCCCAGAGCCCCTCTGGCACGCTGCGTTTCCGGCCGGGACCGGCCTCACTCCGCGTCTTGTCCGTGCGGATGCGCGACGGCATCAATTTTTTCAACCAGGACATGCGCTTGCGTGATTCTCGAAAGGGACGTCCAGGCCAGTCTAGCTCAGGGCGCGGTTATTGGCCGCTGGCGTTTTTGTTGGATCGGCTGTGCTCCGGGAACCGTCGGCCCAGCAAGCAGGACCTCGATGCCCCAGCTGAAGCCGTTCTACAGCCAGGCAAATGCATCGGGGAGGATTGCCGCGGAGTCAGCCGTCGCGCCGATCCAGTGCCTGTCGCAACGGCGACAGGAATTCAGCTGCGCGCTGGGCCGCATCGCTTGCATCCGCCGATTCCGCAAGCATGGCAACCAACGCACTGCCGACAACCACACCATCGGCATGCCGCGCCATCGCCGCCGCGCTTGCCGCGTCCTTGATACCAAACCCGGCCACGACCGGCGCCTTGCTCAGTGCGCGCAATTGCCGCAGTTTTCCCGATGCCTCTCCGGAATCGAGATGATCCGCACCGGTCACGCCGGCAACACTGACGTAATACAAATAGCCTTCAGCGTCCGCGCAAAGTTTGTCCAGGCGCGTGTCCGTCGTAGTCGGCGATGCCAGGAGGATCAGTGCGATGCCGTGCGCGGCGAATGCCTGTCGGAACTCGTCGCATTCCTCTGGCGGCAGGTCGACCAGAAGCACCCCGTCGACGCCGGCGGCATGGGCTTCTTCGGCGAAGCGCGTGCTGCCGCGAATCTCGACCGGATTCAGGTAACCCATCAGCACGACCGGTGTCGCCGCATCGCGTTCGCGAAACTCGGCCACGCACCCAAGCACGTACGACAACCCGGCGCCACGCGCGATCGCGCGCTCCGAACTGCGCTGGATCACAGGTCCGTCCGCCATCGGATCTGAAAACGGCACGCCCAGTTCGATCACATCCGCGCCAGCCTCGACCAACGCATGCATGACCGGCACTGTCGCATCCAGCGACGGATCACCCGCGGTCACGAACGGCACCAGGGCCTTGCGGTTGGCGGCGCGCAGTGCAGCGAAGCACGCTTCAAACCTGCCGTGCTGGCTCATTCGCCACCCGGCTGGGCGGAACCCTGGCATGCCACCCCGATGTCAGCGTAATCGTCAGCCAGTTCAGGCACCCGTACATTGATGCCACGCTCGGCACCGAGACCGTCCGGATATTGGCTGGGCATGCTCCCGTACACGGTGCTCATGTCATCGAGGAAATCCTTGCGCTGTTCGGCGGCGTTGGTGACGTTGCCCAAAGAGCCACGCGCGTTGAAGCGCGCAGCGGCGAAAAGCGTTGCCATGCGAATGCGCTTCAATTCCGGCTCGTGCGCGCGTTGGTAGGCGAGCTCCGGTAACGTGTCCACGCAGCTGAAGAAGGCAGGGTCGAGCCGATTCTGGTCGTATTCCTGCCCAGGCTGCGGACGGGCCTGGTTTTCATCGGTCATCGACGCTTCCAATACCTTTCGTTGGTTTCTGTCAGATCAAGAACGTACTTAAAATTGAATTTTCTCGCGCATGGCGATGGTGTGCACGTCCTTGTCGCCACGGCCCGACAGGTTGCATAGGACGATCGCATCCCTTGGCATGTCGCGAGCCAGCTTGATGGCCTGCGCGATGGCGTGACTGGATTCCAGGGCTGCCAGGATGCCTTCGGTTCTGGCAAGCAGATGAAACGCCGCCAATGCTTCGTCGTCGGTCACGCCGACGTACTCGGCGCGGCCGGCGTCCTTCAGGAAGGCATGTTCGGGGCCGACGCCGGGGTAGTCCAGGCCGGCGGAGATGGAATGGGTCTCGATGATCTGGCCGTCGTCATTGCACAGTACATAGGTGCGGTTGCCGTGCAGGACGCCGGGGCGGCCGGCCGCAAGCGATGCGGCATGCAAACCGGTTGCGATGCCCTCTCCCGCCGCTTCGGCGCCGACGATGCGCACCCCGGCATCGTTGAGGAATGCATGGAACAAGCCGATCGCATTGCTGCCACCGCCAACGCAGGCGGTGATCGCGTCGGGCAGGCATCCGTATTCGGCCAGCATCTGTTCGCGCGCTTCGCGGCCGACGACGGCGTTGAAGTCGCGGACCAT
>JBDSEX010000052.1:0-5868 GCA_039919835.1 Luteimonas sp. | reverse complement strand
TGGAACTTCCTGCCGTTCCGGCCGGGGCTCGTCGGCGGCCATTGCATCGGCGTCGATCCGTACTACCTGATGCACAAATCCGAATCGGTCGGCTATCACCCGGATCTGATCGACACTGCGCGTGCTGTCAACAACAAAGTCGGTGCGCACGTGGCGGGACGCGTGCTGGATCTACTCAAAGCCCGCGGGATCGCCGCCGCGGGCGCGCGCGCGTTGGTGCTGGGCCTGACCTTCAAGGAGGACTGCCCGGACCTGCGCAACAGCCGCGTCGTCGATGTGATCCAGGTGTTGCGCGATGCTGGCGTTTCCGTCGACGCGCACGATTCGTGGGCGGATCCGGACGAAGCGGAGCGCGAAGTCGGCGTCCGTCCGCTCGCGCAGCCGCAGGCAGGCGCTTACGATGCTGTGATCCTCGCTGTTGCGCATAAGCAATTCCGTGGGATGGATGTGCGGGCGATACGCGCCTTCGGCAAACCGCACGCGGTGGTTTACGACGTGAAGTCCGTGTGGCCGCGCGCCGCAGTCGACGAGAGGCTGTAGTGATGTCGCGTTACGCCGTCTATCTCACGAGCCTGCTGCTGACTGCCGTGTCTGCATGGATGTCGCTGCGCAATCCCTCCTGGCGCGTTGGCGTGGCCACGTTCGGGCTGCTCGCGCTGATCGGCACCATCGACGTGCTGCAACGCAAGAGTACGCTGCGACGCAATTATCCGCTGCTGGCACATTTCCGTTACGGCCTCGAATCGATTGGCCCTGAAATTCGGCAGTACTTCATTGAAGGCGACACGCAGGAATCCCCGTTCTCCCGCCAGCAGCGCGCGCTGGTTTACCAGCGAGCCAAATCGGTGATCGACACACGGCCATTTGGAACGCTGCAGGACGTGTATGGCATCGACTACGAATGGATCAACCACTCGGTGATGCCGAGTGCGATCGAAGGCAATGATTTCCGCGTTCTGGTCGGCGCGAACACCAAGCAGCCGTACTCGGCCAGCGTATTCAACATCTCTGCGATGAGTTTCGGCGCGCTGTCGGCCAATGCGATCCGCGCCTTGAACCAGGGCGCGAAGCTCGGCGGCTTTTACCACGACACCGGCGAGGGCTCGATTTCGTCCTACCATCGCGAAGCGGGCGGAGATCTGGTGTGGGAGATCGGTTCCGGCTATTTCGGTTGCCGTGACGAAGCGGGGCGGTTCGACGCGCAGCGATTCGCGGCGGCCGCGTGCGATCCGCAGGTGAAAATGATCGAGCTCAAGTTGTCGCAGGGTGCCAAGCCCGGGCACGGCGGGGTGTTGCCTGCGCCCAAGGTCAGTGCGGAAATCGCCGCGACGCGCGGAGTGGTGGAAGGCGTGGCGTGCGTGTCTCCGGCTCGGCATTCGACGTTCTCGACACCGGTCGAGTTGCTGCAGTTCATCGCACGGCTTCGCGAGATGTCAGGGGGCAAGCCCACTGGGTTCAAGCTCGCACTCGGCCATCCATGGGAATGGTTCGGCATCGCCAAGGCCATGCGGGAAACGGGTTTGATGCCGGACTTCATCACCGTTGATGGAGCCGAAGGCGGTACCGGCGCCGCGCCTGCCGAGTTCATAGACCATGTCGGCGTGCCGATGCACGAGGCGTTGATGCTGGTGCACAACACGCTGGTCGGACTTGGTCTTCGCAATGACGTCAAGCTCGCCGCTGCCGGCAAGATCACCAGCGCGTTCGACGTAGCGCGTACGCTCGCACTGGGCGCTGACTGGTGCAATGCTGGCCGGGGTTTCATGTTTGCCCTCGGCTGCATTCAGGCGCAGACCTGTCACACCGATCGGTGCCCCACCGGGGTCGCGACACAGGATCCAAATCGCTGGCGTCAGCTCGACGTGCCCGACAAGGCCACGCGCGTTCATCATTACCATCGCAACACGCTCGCGGCACTTCACGACTTGCTGTGCGCGGCGGGCCTCGAGCATCCCGCGCAGCTCGGTCCTGAACACATTCTTCGCCGCGTTTCGCCTATCGAAGTGCGCTCACTCGCGGCGCTTTACCGGTTTCTGAAACCGGGCGAACTGCTCGATCATGTTCCGGAGCACGCCGTGTTTCGCGACTTCTGGGCCGATGCGCGCAGCGACGGTTTCACAGCGCCCGCGCGCGTCAGCGCGTTGCAGGCGGCCAAGTCGATTTGAGGAATCCGCCAGTTGGCACCTTCAGGCGTCGTCAATCCGACGACGACGGTTCCGCGGCCGAGGATGGTCATTTGACTGGTGGGCGGTGCAGGGTTCGAACCTGCGACCCTTGCCGTGTGAAGGCAATGCTCTACCGCTGAGCTAACCGCCCGGAAGACCGGTCCAGGCCAACTAGTTTACGGGGATGTCTGATTGCCGACAAGAATTGGATCGTGCTGGTGGTCGGAACGTGAGTCAGGAACGTTTAGCGGTCAACGTCTCGACAAGGACCACGTATTGCTGCATGGCCTCGTCTTCGGTCATGCCGTTCAATTTGCTCCAGGCCTCGTACTTGGCGGTGCCGACGAAATCAAAGAAGCCGGGTTTGTCGCCCACGGCATTGCCTTCCGCGCCCTGTTTGTAAAGCGCGTAAAGACGCAGCAATGTGTCGTTATCGGGTCGCTGGTCGAGGCGATGGATCTCTTTCGCGGCTTGCTCGAACCGGTCCCTGAGGGATGCTGCGTTTGCCATGATGCGTTCCTCTCGCGGTTTCGGGGCATCTGAGCATGCGTTGCGTGGAGGGTCAACAACAAGGAGGTCTTTGCATGTGCCATCTGCATGCCCACATGCACCGGAATGCGAGGAAGTTTTGCATCCGGCGCACCAGCGCAACATCAGGTTGCCGCGGGGTTGCGTGATGCCTGTCGACTGGGCCGCAGCCTGCTGGCGCGCAGTTCCGGATGCCAGCGATCAATACGCGAAACACTGCCGGAACCGCACGGGCGACGTGCTTCCCGTGGGCGGCGTGAGTTGAACGCGTACGGACCGCACGGCGGGATAACGAGACAGCACCTTGCAGATATCGGCCCATGGCTGTTGCTTTTCGCTCAACAGGAAGACCGACACGGTCGACTGGGTCGACCAGAGCGCGCGTTCGATGTCCGGTAGCGATCCAATTGCCCTCAGCGCATCCTGCCGCTGTTCGACGTCCGTTTGCTGGGGCTGCATTGCGACGATCGTTTTTGGTGCCGGGGCCGACGGGACGCGAGTCGCAGCTGTGGGTAATGGTGTGGATGCCGACGGCTGGACGACGGGCACGGCCACCCCAGGTGCAACATCGTCTGCCTCACGCGGCAGCAGCAAGCCGATGGCAAGACCGACCACGGCGGCGAACACCCACGCGATCATGATTTCGCGCTTGCTCCGGTCCAGTGCGACGGATCGGATGTGTTGCAGCTGCGCTTCCGGAAGCAGTGGTGCGACCTCCGGCCACAGCGTTGCGCCGTCGATCAGCTCGATGCGTTGACGATTGGCTTCGGGCTGTGCATCGGCGGCGAACTGTCCGGCGGTGATCACTTTTCCTGATGCCGCATCGTGGAGTCGGATGCTTTCGCCGAGATCCTTGAGGTCGCGCGCGCCGAGGTGGATCGCGGTTCCGTGCTTGCACGCCACGATGCATCGCTCGCCCACGCGTTGCATGACGAAATAGGCCTGGTCGCTATTGCCGAGGGGGTGCTGTTCGATGTTGGTGTAACCCCGTTCCCTCAACATGCGCTGCGCCAGCGCGGCGAAATCGCGCCAGCGCATTGCTGCCAATGCGCTCAGACCTGCCGTCATCTCGGCCTGGCGCCGCCGGAACTGGCGCAGGTACGCGGTGGCGGCGAATCCGATGGCCAGGACCGAGGCGATTGCGAGCAGGATCGACATCATTCAGCGGGATTCTACGGACAGCGGGTGCTCACTATACGTGCCGGCAGGCGCATCAAAAATGAAGGCATCCGGCCGTTTAGCGTGCGGCGAGGCAGGATAACCACTTGCAGTCGCCGTCATTCCGCGAGTGCACGGATGAACTGCTCGGCCAAGGTCGCTATGGCGATTTTTTCTGGGCTTTGCGCGCTTTGACCTTCTTTTTTGCAGGCGTCTTGGCGGCTTTGCGTGGAGAGGAGGTAGGGGCACCCTTGCGCGCGGCCGCCCCGTGATTGGCGCGGCGTAATTCGGCGTTCAGCGCATCGACGCGCTCGCGCAGCGCGTTCACGTCTTCGCGGCCGGGCACGCCAAGGCGGGTCAGCGTACGTTGCACGCGATCCTCGAATCCCTTCTCCAATTTGTCCCAGGTTTCTGCCGCGCGCTCTCGGGTCTGCGACACGCCTTTCTCCACGACCTCGCGTACGGCTTCGGCGCGTCCGCCGGCAAGCCGTCGCGCGGACTGCTCGAGCGTCATGCCTTCCTTCACCAGCACTTCGAACAATTTGTTGCCTTCGGCCTGTGCGCGGCCGAAGGCCCCCATGCCGGCCAGCCAGATCTGGGAGGCCGACCCGCTCAAGGTCCGGGCGAGGCGCTCAGCGTCATCTTTTGCGCGCGATTTGCCGCCAGTGGTTTTCTCTTTCGATTTCTTGGCCATGACTGTCCTCCGGTTGATGCCGCTACGAATTCGTCACACGGTAGGCTTGATCAAGCCTGACCCGGCCTGCGCTGGGTCAACCGCTCCGCGTTGAACGTCGCTTACCTATTTGAAGCGCTCGTCCAGCACGCGCCTTATTTCCAATTCAATCGGTCCTTTCATTGCCGCCAGCAGGAATCCAAGCTTGGCGCTGACCCGCAGTTCCTTCGGCATCAGCGCGATCTTTCCATCGACCCCGGAGCGGTTGAAGTGCAGGGTGTCATCTTCGTCCCATTCGTACTGGAACGAGAATTTTTCGGAAAGCTTGCGTGCGAATTCGTCCATCGCCTTGCGCGCCTTGGCGCGGGGCATGGTGTGCGGATGTCGGATATCGATCGTGGACATGCGGGAATCCATCCGGATTGGGGGCGGCGTGTGCATTATGGTCGCGCTGCGGCTGTGACGGTCCGGGCAAACGCGTTGTAACATTGGTCTGAGTGGAGACCCTCAGCCTGCGATTTCCCAATCACGAGCACCCCGACATCCCGATCGGTATGGGCGTGCATGGCGTGGGGCGCGACCCGGACCACGACCGCGGCATCACGCTGGTGGAGCCGCCGCACGCGCCACTGGTGCAGTTCTGCGTGGATCGGCGCGGCGTCTGGTTGAACGTTCCAGAGGGCGTTCGCGGCGTGCATGTGAACGGCCGGCCCGTGCAGCGCATGGCGATGCTGCGCGCCGGCGACACGGTGCATGTCGATGGCATCGAAGTGGCGTTGGCGGGCGCGCCGGTCGACCGCGTCCTGCCGCATGAACTGGCGGCGATGCCTGCGGAAAACGGGGATCAGCGCGTGGTGTTACGCGGCGTCGGCGGTCCACATCACGGGCGCTGCTTCACGCTGGAGCGCCCCATTGCGATCGGACGCTTGCGCGAATCGGATATCCGCATCGACGATCCCCTGGTGGCGGACCGGCATGCGCGCCTTGAGCTGCATGGGGATCGCGTTGTGCTGCGCGACATGGGCTCGGCCGATGGAAGCGTGGTCAACGGCGACCGGGTTCGAGACGCAGTGCTCTCGTCGGGCGATCAGATCGTGATCGACACGCATCACCGCTTCGTGGTCGAAGCGCCCGGCATGCGCAACCTCGACCGCGACCGCCGTTCCAACGACGAACTCGCGCTCGATGCGCGTCAGCAGCAGATCGCAGAAGGGGGCCGGTCACCGCTGAAGCAGTCGGTGCGAAGGTTGCCGTTGCTACTGGCGGCGGCCGCGTTGCTGGGTGCGGCGTTGAGCGCGTTGTTGTGGTTCGCGCCGACCTGAAGGCCCTTTGGCCAAGGCGAAT
>JBDSEX010000283.1:0-5235 GCA_039919835.1 Luteimonas sp. | reverse complement strand
GATCGGAACCACCAAGGATTCGGCACGCGCTTCCCGTTCTCAGAACTCGCTCGCCCAATACGCTTCCACTTGCGCCACCAGTTCCGGCGGCAGCGGAACGTAGTCCAGCGCGTTGGCCTGTGGCTTGCCTTGCGTGTAGGCCCACGCAAAGAAATCCCGCGCGGCCTTGGCGCTTTCCGCGTTCCTCGGCTGCTTGTGCATCAGGATGAAATTGGTCGCCGTGATCGGCCACGCTTCCATGCCCGGGGCATTGGTGATGACGAGGTTGAAATCCTTGGCGTTGGCCCAGTCCGCGCTCGCGGCGGCGGCGGCGAAGGATTCGCGCGTGGGTTGGACGAACGTCCCCGCGGCATTCTGGAGCGCCGTGTGGGCCATCTTGTTCTGGGCGGCGTAAGCCAGTTCGACATAGCCGATCGAACCCTTTACCTGGCGGACATATGCGGCGACGCCTTCGTTGCCCTTGCCGCCAATGCCGACCGGCCAGTTCACGGTGGTGCCTTCGCCTGCTTTCGTTTTCCAGTCCGGGCTCACCTTGGACAGGTAATTGGCGAAGTTGAACGTGGTCCCGGAACCATCCGAGCGATGCACGATATTGACTTTGGTCGCTGGCAACGTGACGCCGGGATTCAGTGCGGTGATGGCCGGATCGTTCCAGGTCTTGACCTTGCCGAGGAACAAGTCCGCGAGCAGCGGCCCGGTGAGTTTCAACTGGCCCGGGGCGATGCCTTCCAGGTTGACCACGGGCACCACGCCGCCAATGACCGATGGGAACTGGCCGAGTCCCGAGGCAGCGAGTTCTGCGGAATCCAGCGGTTTGTCGGACGAACCGAAATCGACCGTCGCCGCCTTGATCTGCGCGATGCCACCGCCGGAGCCGATCGACTGGTAGTTGATCTTCGCGCCGGTGGCGGAGTTGTAATCGGCCGACCATTTCGACATCAGCGGAAAGATGAAGGAGGCACCCGCGCCGGTGATGGTGGCCGTGACCCGGTTGCCGGCAGGCGGAGTCGCCTCAGCGCTGGCCGACGTGTTGGACGCAGTCGTCGTTGGCGTGTCGTCGCGTCCCTGGCAGCCCATGAGGGCAAGCGTGAGCGCGAAAGCACCCGTGGCCAAGGTGGATGAATTGGCTTTCATGTGGTGGCTCCGTAAGCAGCGGGCGCCAGCATGCTGGCGAATCACCCACCATGAAATGATGTTTTTGTTACATCACGATGACATCGCCTGATAAATCTGGGATCGAATGGCCTGGGGCCGACTTGCGACCGACTGGATTGGGCATCGGGGCGACCTCTCGAGACAAAAAAAAGCGCGGGCCGAAGCCCGCGCAAAGAGGGGGGTCACATCGAGTGAAGCATTAATAATTCATGTTCTGCGCCCAGTACGCCTCGATCTGCTGGACCAGGGCATCGGGCAACGGGACGTAGTCGAGTTTCTTGGCTTGGGCATCGCCATTGGCGTAGACCCACCTGAAGAATTCCTTGGCGGCCTTCGCGCTCTCGGCTTTCTTCGGCTGCTTGTACATGATGATGAAATTGGTGGCGGTGATCGGCCATGAATTCTCGCCAGGCGCGTTGGTCATCACCAGGTAGAAGTCGGTGGCGTCGGCCCACTTTGCGTTGGCGGCCGCAGCGGCAAACGTCTCGTCGCTGGGATTGACGTAGTTGCCGGCGGCGTTCTTGAGGCGCGAATACGCCATCTTGTTCTGCAGCGCGTACGACAGTTCGACATAGCCGATGCCACCGCTGATCTGCTTGACGTAGGCGGCGACGCCTTCGTTGCCCTTGCCGCCGATGCCGAGCGGCCACTTGACGGTGGTGCCTTCGCCCACCTTGGCCTTCCAGTCGCCATTGACCTTCGACAGGTAATTGACGAAATTGAAGGTGGTGCCCGAGGCGTCGGAACGATGCACGACGGTGATCTTCTTCGCTGGCAGCTTGACTCCGCCGTTGAGCGCGACGATTGCGGGATCGTTCCACATCGTGATGTTGCCGAGGAAGATGTTGCCGAGCACCTCACCATCGAGCTTCATCGCGCCCGCCTTCAGGCCGGGCACATTCACCACCGGGACCACGCCGCCAATTACCGACGGGAATTGCGCCAGACCGAACTTGGCAAGTTCGGCAGGCTTCATCGGCGCATCGGACGAACCGAAGTCGACAGTCGCCGCCTTGATCTGCGCGATGCCGCCGCCGGACCCGATGGACTGGTAGTTGACCTTCTTCTTGGTGGCGTTGGCATAGTCGGCGGACCACTTGGACATGACCGGATAGACGAATGACGCGCCAGCGCCGGTGACATCAGCCGCGAAGGCGTTGCCTGCGAACGCGGTCGCCAGCGCGAGCGCGGCGATGCGGAATTTGAACGTGTTGTACACGGGGAACTCCTGGAAGGCTGGATCATTGGGGCAGGGGCATTGGCCACTGCGGGTATTCCATAACGATTGGATGACAGCGGGATGTTGGCCATATGACAGGCACGTGACATTGTTCAAGCTGTTCATGGCGGGCACTTGGAGCTCGGAGCTTGCATGCAGCTCTGACGCAGGGACAGAAGACAAGCCTCAGCTTTACGAAAGCCGTCCAACAGATATGAAAAGGGCGCGGCTGGCGCCACGCCCTGATCACGTTCTGCCAGACGGGTGGCTACCAGTAGAACTGCAACCGTGCCTCGATGATGTTCGGGTCGTCGTCGACAAACCGGCGCAAGGTGCTGCCGTACTTGCTGCTGCTGACCTTGACGTAATTCATCATGACCTTGAAGTTGGAGCGCCAGTACCAGTTGATGCCGGCGGTCCAGGTGTCGGATTGGCCGCCCAGGATTCCTGCAACGATCGGGGCCGACGTCGGGGTCGGGCCTGGAAGCAGGCTGCCGTCGTCCAGATCCATCGTGTCGTACCGCAGACCGACCTGCCACATGCCCAGTTCCGGCTCGTTCGGCAACGGGGTGGTCGGCGTGCCGCCTTTGTAACCCCAGGTCTCTCCAGTGACATTCCACAGTGCGCTGACGTAGCCACCGGTCCCGCTGAAGTCCGCGAGCGTGCCGAGATTCCGGTCCGCCGTGGTCTTCATGTACTCGGCCTGGACCTTGACCGGTCCGCCGACCCAGAACGCCTCGGCACCCAGCGTCTTGATGGTGTCGGCATTGAGCACGTTGCCCGTATCGATCAGACGCACGCCCGAGAGATCGGCATCGGGGCGGGCGCGAAAGCGGAACGCATTGTCGGTGTTGGCTCCGTTGTTGACGCCAAGCTCCGCATCGTAGGAAACATACGAAAGACCCAGGTGCAGGATGCTGCCTTTGGTGTTGATCGGCGCCCAGTATCCGCGTCCGCCGAAACCCTTGCCCTGGGCCAGGCCGCGCGTCAGCTCACGGTCGAATGCAGCGAGGGTGATTGCCCAGTCGTTGGTGCCATACCCGTACTGCAGACCTACACGGCGCGCTACCGCCCAGGTATTGGTGATCATCGACTTGGAGATGAAGTCGTTGTTCTTGGTCGAGGACAGCTCTTCCATGCTGTTGGGTTGCTTGAACTGACCCGCCTGCAGATAGTGGTTGCCGTCGCCGCCGATCTTGTACTTGATGTTGACGTCGAGGTACTTGTCGGCCTTGGCGTCGTAGCCCAGCACCCACTCGAAATTACCCGGGCCTTTGCCCTTGAGTACGATTTCGGCGCGGCGGAGTTCCTGGTCGGTGTCGCGCCCGTCCTGGGCGTCGCCGTTGAGCCGGGCGACATCATTGTCGAAAGAATTCCAGTCGGCCTGGACCAGGCCTTCGAAGCTGACTTCCGAATCCGCGATGACGTCGATGGCGATTTCGGCATGCGCGGCCGGAGCGGCCAGCGCCGCCAGCAGCGCCACGGTGAGGATGCTTGGAGAGAGTTTCATTGGTTGGGCCCTGAAGCGCGTGGTGGGGGGACGCTGCGCAGCGTAGGGCGTGAATATTTCGTTGCTGTGACAGAACGCCCCTCATTTGTCATCTGGACGACAGGGCAGATCGCACCTGCGCCGCGCTACCACTTGGTTGAAGCGAACAAATCAGCAGCGTTTCGCGTTGTGTGGGGCGGTTCCCCCAATGCAGGAACACGTGCGAAAAGGCAGCGGTTGCATACGCGTCGTTGCAGTGTCACGGCAGTGCAACCGTTTTGTCAGGATATCGGCACACGTCGCGGATCACGCAATGCGGGCACTCGGGCCGGCGCGCCTTGCAAACATATCGCCCATGCAGGATCAGCCAATGATGCGCGTGCTGCGCGAATGCCTTCGGCACGCTCTTGAGCAGCGCCTGCTCGACTTCGAGTACGTCCTTGCCGGGTGCCAGTCCCGTGCGGTTGGCGACGCGGAAGATATGAGTATCGACTGCGATGGTTGGCTCGCCGAAGGCCGTGTTGAGGATGACATTGGCGGTCTTGCGTCCGACGCCGGGCAACGCTTCGAGCGCGACGCGGGTGCGCGGCACCTCGCCCCCATGCAGCTCGAGCAATTGTCGGCACAACGCCACCACATGGCTGGCTTTGGTGTTGAACAGGCCGATGCTGGCGATGTAACGCTTCAAGCCTTGCTCCCCCAATGCGACGATCTGCGCGGGCGTATTGGCGACCGGAAACAGCCGGCGCGTCGCCTTGTTCACTCCGACGTCGGTGGCCTGCGCGGAGAGCACCACCGCCACTAGCAGCTCGAAGGGCGTGGCGTATTCGAGTTCGGTTTCGGGATGCGGGTTGAGTTCGGCCAGTCGCGCGAACAATGCGTGGACCTCTGGCGCGGTAAGCCTCCTGTAGCGGCGCGTTGCCAATGTCATGGTTTCGCGCGCGTGGCGGCCTTGGCTTTCGCACGTGCCAGCGCGGCGGCAGCGGCAGTAGGCAGCGTGGAGTCGAGTTTGAATGAAACGGGGATAGCGGAGGGGGTGGCGTGGCGCCGGGGATCGCGCTGCACGCTGCGCTCCTGCAGGCGGTGTTGCCGGGCACGATAACGTTCGCGCGACGCCAGCGCGGACAGGCGGGACGCGCGCGCACTACTCAACAACGCCGCGTCCGTTGGGTCCAATCCACCCGCCAAGGCGCAGGCAACGCAACCGTTCCAGCGCAGCAGGCCGGCTTCGATGGCGCGATCGATGTCGTCGATCGCGACCGCCCCGGCCACATCGTGCAGGGCCACACTCGCGACGTTCCCATCGTCATGACATCTGCAGCCGGATGCCGCTTCCGGGACCACGTAGGTCAATGTCCGCTGAATTCAGGTT
>JBDSEX010000276.1:0-2538 GCA_039919835.1 Luteimonas sp. | reverse complement strand
CAGCAATGCCACGCAGGTGATGACGCCGAACATGCGGTAATACACCAGGAAGAACACCAGCGCGAAGCCGAACGAGAACAGCACCGCCGTCAAGCCGCGCTGCACGTTCTCCCGTCCAAGGCTGGGGCCGACGACGCGTTGTTCGACGAAGTCCATCGGCGCTGCCAACGCGCCGGCGCGCAGCAGCAACGACAGGTCCCCAGCCTCCTTCATGCTGTCCAGGCCGGTGGTCTGGAAATCGCGGCCCAGCGTGCCCTGGATTGTGGCGACCGAAATGACCTGCTCGCGGGTGCGCATGCTGCGCACTTCCTTGCCGTCGATGACCTTCACTTCGGGTATGCGTTCGATGTAGACCACCGCCATCGGCTTGCCGATGTGCTGGCTGGAATACTCGAACATGCGCTGGCCGCCAATACTGTTGAGGCGGACGCGCACGCCGGGCGTGCCGGTCTGCGAGTCGAAGAACGAGGACGCATCCTGCAACTGCTCGCCCGAGGTGATCACGCGTTTGTTCAGCAACACCGGCACCGGCTTGCCGTCGCCGCCCAGGTCCTTGCTTTCGAAGATGCGTGCTTCAGGCGGCACATTGCCGCTCTCGCGCGCTTCGAGCGCATTGCCTTCGACCACGCCGCGGTATTCCAGCGTGGCGGTCGCACCGAGGATGCGCTTGGCCTTGGCCGTGTCCTGCACGCCCGGCAGCTGCACGACGACGCGCTCGGCACCTTGCCGCTGGATGATCGGTTCCGCCACGCCAAGCTCGTTGATGCGGTTGCGCAGCGTGCCGATGTTCTGTTCGATGGCCCGCGCCGCCAGATCCTGCAGTTCGCTTGCCGGCACGCGCACGGTGACCACGTTCCCTTGGGTGGCGTAGTCGAACGGTTGCGCGCCGATGGTGCCGGCATTGGCCGAAATCATGTTGGTTTCGATCAGCGCCCGCGCCTTGGCGATGTCGGCGCGCGGCGACAGCGTGACCGCGATGACGTCTTCGCCACGGCGCTCGACGGACTCGAACAGAACCCGGTTTTCCCGCAGCAGCACGCGCAGGTCTTCGACGTAGGCGACGAAGCGTTTATCGATGGCGGCCTTGCGGTCGACTTCCATCAGGAAATGCACGCCGCCCTGCAGGTCGAGGCCGAGCAGCATGGGTTTGGCGCCGATCGCCTCAAGCCAGCCTGGCACCGTGGACGCAAGATTCAGCGCGACCACGTAGCCATTACCGAGTTCGGCCGAGAGCGCGTCCGCCACCTTGGTCTGCGTATCGGGGTCGGAAGTGCGCACCAGCAGGTTGCCGCCTCCCTGCCCCGTCTCGATCGCCTTGGGCGCGATGCCCGCTTTCTTCAGCACGCTGCCGACCCGCTGCCGCAGCGCCGCATCAATCTGCGCGCCGCGGTTGGCGGTGATCTGCACGGAAGGATCCTGCGGGTAGATGTTGGGCAGCGCGTACAGCACGCTCAACAGCAACACGAGGAGGGCGACGACATATTTCCAGCGGGCGAATTCGAGCATGGAGAACCACCGCGCACGATCGTTGCGACCGCGCGCCTAGAAGTGAGGAAGGATCAGGCGGACCTGAGCGTGCCTTTCGGCAGGACGTTGGCGATGGCGGCCTTCTGCACGCGGATGCGCACGTTGTCGGCGATTTCCACGCTGATGAAGTTTTCGCCCATGTCGGTGACGGTGCCGGCGATGCCGCCGTTGGTGATGACTTCGTCGCCCTTGGCCAGCTTCTCGAGCATTCCCCGATGTTCCTTGGCGCGCTTCATCTGCGGCCGGATCATCATGAAATACATGACGCCGATCAGCACGATGGGCAACAGCAGGCTGGACATCATGCTCGGGGCGCCCCCGGCGGGTGCGGCCTGGGCGTAGGCGGGGGCGATCAACACGTCAATCAAGTTCAGGCCAGGCAGGTTCATTCGGTGGTTCCACATGCAAAACAGCTGGGAATTATGCCATGTGGCCGGGAGGCGGGCCTTTCAAGCTGATTGCGCCAACCCGGACCCTGCCTGCCTTGTTTCCAGCTTTTGCCTCGAAGCGGAGGGCTGGAAAGGGATGGGTTTGCCTGATGGCGTCAATTCCGTGCGTCTGTCGGGAACACTTCCCTATCCTGGCCCGTCCGTCGACGCGCAGCACGCGCGCCATCCATCGCCGCGTGAGCATGCGCTCGAAATGGCTTCGCTTCAGCCCGTGATTGAGCAGAAGGCAAGCCAAAGGCTAGAGCCCGCCTACGATCTTGCGGCGTAGAACGATTCGCGGAAACGGGTGAACGTGCCCTGTTCGATCGCCGCACGCATCCTGGCCATCAACTGCTGGTAGTACCAGAGGTTGTGCAGTGTGCCGAGCATTGGCGCCAGCATCTCGTTGCAACGGTCCAGATGCCGCAGGTAGGCACGGCTGAAACCGTTGCTGCAGGCATGGCAGCCACAACCGGGTTCGATCGGGTCGGTATCGCGTTCGTATTTCGCGTTGCGGATCCGGACGACGCCGGTAGAGGTGAAATAGTGGCCATTGCGCGCGTTGCGCGTCGGCATCACGCAA
>JBDSEX010000257.1:0-2807 GCA_039919835.1 Luteimonas sp. | reverse complement strand
GATCGGAATCCGGCCGAGGCATGCTCGCCACCACGCGCACCGTCATCGTCGATGAAATCCATGCCGTCGCGGCGAGCAAGCGCGGGAGCCATCTGTCGTTGACGCTGGAACGCCTGGAAGCCTTGTGCGGGCGACGACTGACGCGCATCGGGTTGTCGGCCACGCAGAAACCGATCGACGAAGTCGCGCGCTTCCTGGTCGGCGCCGCGGCGGTCGCCGCCGATGGCACGCCGGACTGCGAGATCGTCGACATCGGCTACGCCAAACGCCGCGACCTCGCACTGGAACTTCCGCCGGTACCGCTGCAGGCGGTGATGTCGAACGAACAGTGGGACCTGGTGTACGCACGCCTTGCAGAACTCATCGAGGCCCATCGCACCACGCTGGTGTTCGTCAACACGCGGCGCATGGCCGAGCGCGCATCACGCCATCTCGCGGAAAAGCTCGGCAAGGAACATGTCGCCGCACACCACGGCAGTTTGTCGAAGGAGCTGCGGCTGGATGCCGAACAGCGCTTGAAGAACGGGCAGCTGAAAGTGCTGGTCGCCACTGCGTCCCTGGAGCTGGGGATCGACATCGGCGACGTCGACCTGGTGTGCCAGCTCGGTTCGCCGAGGTCGATCGCGTCGTTCCTGCAACGCGTGGGGCGTTCCGGCCATCACGTCGGCGGATTGCCGAAGGGGCGCCTGTTCCCGCAATCGCGAGACGACCTGGTCGAATGCGCGGCGCTGCTCGACTGCGTGCGCCGCGGCGAGCTCGATGCACTGGTCATTCCCGGTGCGCCGCTGGACGTGCTGGCGCAGCAGATCGGGGCCGAGGTCGCGGCGACCGACTGGGACGAGGACGCGCTGTACGACTGGCTGCGCCGCGCGTGGCCGTATGCGCAACTGGCACGCACCGATTTCGATGCCGTGGTGCGCATGCTGGCCGACGGATTCACCACGCGTCGCGGCCCGCGCGCGGGGTACCTGCATCGCGACGCGGTGCATCGCCGCCTGCGTGGGCGCAACAACGCGCGCATGACCGCGGTGATGTCGGGCGGCACCATCCCCGACATGGCCGACTACACCGTCGTGCTGGAGCCGCAGGCAATCAGCATTGGCAACGTCAACGAGGATTTCGCGGTCGAGAGCCTGGCCGGCGACGTGTTCCAGCTTGGCAACACCAGTTACCGGATCATTCGCGTTGAACCCGGCCGCGTGCGCGTCGAGGATGCACAGGGCGCTGCGCCGAGCATTCCCTTCTGGCTCGGCGAAGCGCCGGGCCGCACCGCCGAATTGTCGATGGGCGTGTCGCGTCTGCGCGCCGAATATTCCACGCGGCTCGAGCACGGCGCGGATGCGGCGCTGGCGTGGCTGGTTGAGGAGATCGACCTAGCGCCGGAAGCCGCGCGCCAGCTGCACGATTATTTCTCGCGACAACATGCGGCGGTCGGCGTGCTGCCGACGCAGCAGACCATTGTCCTCGAGCGCTTCTTCGACGAATCCGGCGGCACGCAGCTCGTCATCCACACACCGTTCGGCAGCCGCATCAACCGCGCCTGGGGCCTGGCGCTGCGCAAGCGCTTCTGCCGCAAGTTCAATTTCGAATTGCAGGCGGCGGCAACCGAGGACGCGATCGTGCTGTCGCTGTCGACCAGCCACAGTTTCCCGCTGATCGACGTCTCGCGTTACCTGCACTCCTCGTCCGCGTGCGACGTGCTGGTGCAGGCCCTGCTCGACGCACCACTGTTCAACGTGCGCTGGCGCTGGAACGCGACCACAGCGCTCGCCCTGCCGCGGTTCAGCGGGGGCACCAAGGTCGCGCCGCAACTGCAGCGCATGCGCAGCGAGGATCTGCTGGCGACCGTGTTTCCGGACCAGGTTGCGTGCGCGGAAAACCTCGTCGGCGAACGCGAGGTTCCTGATCACCCGCTGGTCGCCCAGACACTGCACGACTGCCTGCACGAAGCGATGGACGCGGACGGCTGGCTGGATGTGCTGCGAAAGATGGAAAGCGGCGAGATCGCGATCGTCGCCCGCGACCTCACGGCACCCTCGCCATTCGCCGCGGAGGCATTGAATGCACGCCCCTACGCATTCCTTGACGACGCGCCGCTCGAGGAACGCCGCACGCAGGCGGTGATGGGCCGTCGTTATGCAGACGCGGAGGGCCCAGACGATCTCGGCCGCCTCGACCCCGGAGCGATCGACGCCGTGCGCGAGCAGGCGTGGCCCGAGGCGCGCACTGTCGATGAGATGCACGAGGCGCTGATGGGGCTCGGTGTCGTCTCCGCGGACGAAGCGCAGGGAAATGGCGGCTGGGGCGAGATGTTGCAGAAACTCGCGAAGGACAGCCGCGCCACATTGTTGACGCCTTTTCCTTCCAGAGGCGTGTTGGGTGGCGAGGATCCCGACCCTGCGTTCTGGGTGGCCGCCGAACGCCTGCCGCAACTGCGAGCGCTGCACCTCCACGTCATGTTGCATCCTTCAATCGAAGCGCCCGCAGAATTCGCAGCCGTCATCTGGACCCGCGAAGATGCCGCCGTCGAGCTGATCCGCTCGCGCATGACCGGGCTGGGTCCGACCACGGCGGACGCGCTCGCCGGATCGCTCGCCCTGCCACGCGCGGACATCGAGACCGCCCTGCTCGCGCTGGAAAGCGAGGGCTACGTCATGCGCGGTCGTTTCACCACGGATGCCTGCAGCGGCAACACGGCAGAGGAATGGTGCGAACGCCACCTGCTCGCACGCATCCACCGCTACACCATCGGCCGCCTGCGCCGCGAGATCGAACCGGTCGAGCCGCGCGACTTCATGCGCTTCCTG
>JBDSEX010000256.1:0-6033 GCA_039919835.1 Luteimonas sp. | reverse complement strand
CCGGCACGGGCGGTAACGCCGGTAACAGCGGAAATTCCGGCACCGGCGGCAAATCCGGCAACAGCGGAAATTCCGGCACCGGCGGCAAATCCGGCAACAGCGGAAATACCGGCACCGGCGGCAAGTCCGGCAACAGCGGAAATTCCGGCACCGGCGGCAAGTCCGGCAACAGCGGAAATTCCGGCACGGGCGGCAAGTCCGGCAACAGCGGAAATTCCGGCCAGACGGGCTCTTCCAACAACGGCAATGGCGGCAAGGCCGGTAAAGGAAACGGTTTTTCAGGCAGCAACGGCAATGCAGGCGGCTTCGATTTTTTGACGCCACAGGACCAGCGCATGGCGCCGAAAGATCCCAAGGGCGCACCCGTGCTGCCTTCGCAATGCATGGAAGATGAAGAATGCCGGCCGTGCTTCGTCACCGCGCAGGCATCGCTGGACAAAACCCGGGCCAACCTGGAGAAGCTGCGGGGCATCTACGAATACACCCATCGCTTCACGGCTCGCGGCCAGGAGTTCATGTCGGCCGCCGGACAGGCAGGCGGCGGCATTTCACAAATGGGCGCGGTCGCGGAAAACATGAAAGTTGACGCAGTGCTCGAAGACTTCGACAACACCGTTCGCAAGAAGAACAACGAGCTGCTCGGCAGGCTGAAAACCAGTCTTGACGAAATCGGCACATGCGAGGCGGACTATTTCAACAATGACGACTGGTACCTGCGCTATGGCGCGATGTATTACCAGTTCATGCAGGGGCACTACGGTTATGCATCGCCCGCAACTCCATAAGCTTGTCTTCTTCGGTGTATGCGTCAGGAGCCATGTTGGTCGTACTGTTGCGCAGAAGCAGTCACGCATCTAGACCCGCTCGGAAAGTTGCAAGCCGGAACACGCCGGGGTCTGGCGTCCGTAGCGGGAGTTTCCAGCCGCCGCAGCCGACGTGGCTTGAGGCTTGGCTCCCCCCAACAGCGCTGTCCAACTCCGCAATCAACCAATCCCACCGCCGCAGGAGCTTCGTCATGTTGAATGGCCGCATATCACTGGTTTCCCTGTTGTTCGTCCTGGTCACCACGACCGCCACCGGCTGGGCAGCGACCCGACCGACTGCGAAGACGCCAACCCTCGGTGGCCAGCCGGGGAACGATTTGACCTGCGAACCGATACCCGATGCAGCGAAAGGTCATTTCGTGTGCGAGGACAAGCAAAGCTACGAGCGTTGCAAGACGCTTGAGGCCACCGGGAAGGTGCGCGTGAATGGCGCGAAGCAAGCAACGCAGGTGGTGAAATGCCAGCAGGGCGGTTAAGCCTGCAAGGCCCCGCGGCGGCGGACGAACCAGGCATCGTCGCGTCGAACTCGTCGCGCACCGGGCCGCTCGCATGCGCTGCATCCATCAACCAGATTTGCGTGGAGGGTCGGTCATGAAAGCAGCGATGGTGGTGACATGGGTTGTCCTGTTGTCAGTGGCAGGCTGCAGCGACAGGCCACCCCAGAAGGCGTCGGTTACGGCACCGCCACCGGGTAATGCACCCGTCTGGGAAATCGGCGGGGACATCGCCGGGACGAAGGTGATGATCGACGGCAAGGACGTCGTGATCCCCGACCATGTCGCCAACACCAAGCGCGAGATGGACGCGGTTGCGCAGGAGAAACTGGAGGCGATGGACGCGCTCGAGAAGGAAAGGCTGCAGCGCTTCAACGACCCGGACCTGAAACCCTGACATGGCCGGCACGAGCAGTGGCGATTGGGCCGAGGCCTCCGCGCTTTTCGACAGCGTCATCGAAATGCCCGAAGCCGACCGCGCCGCGGCGCTGGCGGGTTCGAAGGCACCCACCGGCGTGAAGGAACGAGTGAATGCGATGATCGCGGCATTGGAAGCGTCGCCGGGTTTCCTGGACCATCCACCGGTGCTGCACGGCCCGGTGCAGGCAGGCGGCATGTCAAGGATGGGCGAGCCCGGTCCGAAGGTCGATTCCCGCCACGACCCGGATTGCGCGGATTCCCCGCCGTAAGTGTGCTGGTTGATCAACCCCCTGCAGTCACGCTGGCCAACAATTCAATCGAGGCAAGCCGCTCCTGCCGACGCGTCGGCAACCCGGCGTGCTTCCTCATTCGCCCGGCGCGAATTCTCCACACGGTGCGTCACGCAGATCTTGCCGGCGGCCACCTTCGCGACCGCCAGATAGGATGTCCTCTCGCTGGGTGCATCGGGATTCTCATGGGCATGCACGCGCACGATCAAGGCGATGGGCCGCATCGCCTTCCCAGTCCCCGTCACGCGCCACTCGGCTTTCTCCCCAAGGCTCGAGAATGCACCAGTGATGACATCCCAATAGCGGAGCTGCTGCCGTTTCCCATCCGGCGCGACGATGGTCACGGACTGCCTGTCGTCGTCGTCCTCAACCAGCAGATGATGGCCCGCCACGCCGGGGCAACGTTTGATGGAGGCGCCGGACTCCTGAAAAACCTGGACGGTCCTGCAATCAGTGAGGTCGGTGTAAACGCTGTAGATCGAAGCGGCAGGCACTGGCAGCGTCCAGCTCAATGCGACCAGCGCGACAACAATCTTCATGGCCTGGCGTCCGACGTTGGTGATGCTTGCGTTACCGGGCGTCCATTTAACGAACGCAGTAATCGTACGTCAAACTCGACGCTGGAAAGATCAGGCCAAGTGCCGACGTGATCGCTTCTGTTCGTTTCCATCATCGCAAGACCTTCCTGGAGAGGCATGACCCATGAACACACATCACCTGGCCCTTCTGTTACTCCTCTCAACGGCACCAGTGTCGGCCATCGCCGCACAGGGTGCTCCCTCGGCAAAGGTTGGCCAGGCGAGCGCCACGCAGGTCCACACACCGGCAAAAGGAAGCGTGGAGAGGACTGCAATCACCAATGCCCTTAGGGTTGTCGCAAAGACGATGTCTGGCCTTGATGTCGTCTTTGTCGTCAGGCATCTCAAGGTCAATGGCAACTGGGCGTGGGTCGAGGCTGATCCGCAATCGGTGGATGGTACGCAGCACTACGAACCAATGAGTGGCCTGGTCGCCCGTAAAAATGGCCGCTGGGTTTACCTCGAGGGTTTTCCCGAAGGGGCGATTTGTGAAGAAGATCCCGATTGCAATGATTCGGCACGCTTTTTCAGGAAACTTGGGAAGAAATACCCGGCCGTTTCACCGGACATCTTTCCGCGGCGGTAAGTCCTTCCACAAACTCCAGGTGTAGCGGCAAGAACCCGGATCGCCAGCACTGCCAAGCCTCCGGGTGTGGACAGAGCGCGGCACTCGGCCGCCCGAGGTTAAGTCCGCGTGATGCATCCGGACGGCACAACCCTCCGTAAACGTCTCCGAACCTGCTGGAACAGTGCTGCGTCCGCAGCCGTTGCCTCAGGCGTTCCCTATCCCACAGACGCCTTATCCGGAGAAACACCATGCAATTGAAATTACTCGCGGCCGCGTTGATCGCCGCTGCCAGCCTGACCGCTTGTGCGATGAACGATACCCGCTCCGACATGGGCATGAAATCGGGCGGCATGATGGTCAACCCGATGGTTGGCGGCGCGGCGATGTACTCCAACAAGGACATCATCGACAACGCTGTCAATTCCGCCGATCACACCACGCTGGTTGCCGCGGTCAAGGCCGCCGGCCTGGTCGATACGCTCAAGGGCGCGGGACCGTTCACCGTGTTCGCGCCGACCAATGCTGCATTCAACGCACTGCCTGCAGGCACGGTCGACACGCTGCTCAAGCCGGAAATGAAGGGCGACCTCACCACCGTGCTGACCTACCACGTCGTACCCGGCAAGCTTGATGCGGCTGCGCTGATGGCGAAAATCAAGGCAGGCGGCGGCAAGGCGATGCTGACCACGGTGCAGGGCGGAATGCTGACCGTCAGGGCCGCAGGCAGCGGCGTCACGGTCACAGATGCCAAGGGCAATGTCGCCGACGTCACCACCGCCAATGTCTATCAGAGCAACGGCGTCATCCATGTCGTCGACAAGGTGTTGATGCCGTCGATGTAATGATGCCCCTGTCCCTTTTTCAATGAAGAGAAATTCGATGAAGATCACAATGCTTTCCGTAGCACTGGTTTCTGCGATGGCGATGAGCGCCTGTTCCAGGAACGAACCCGCCGACACGACGGCCGCCGATAACGCAGCGGCTGAAAGCGCGGCGATGGA
Organism: Luteimonas sp.; assembly: GCA_039919835.1. Taxonomy (GTDB): domain Bacteria; phylum Pseudomonadota; class Gammaproteobacteria; order Xanthomonadales; family Xanthomonadaceae; genus JALYOU01. The sequence goes on along the minus strand of JBDSEX010000256.1, from coordinate 1,858 downwards.
GCCGGCTGCCGATCCGATGACACCGGCCGACGCGATGCCAATGACCACCGAGAATCCCATGGTCGGCGGCGCACCGATGATGGCCGACAAGGACATCATCGACAACGCGATGAACTCCAAGGATCACACCACGCTGGTGGCTGCAGTGAAGGCCGCTGGCCTGGTCGAAACGCTGAAGGGCGCAGGTCCGTTCACCGTGTTCGCGCCGACCAACGCGGCGTTCGACGCATTGCCGGCCGGTGCTGTCGATGGCCTGCTGAAGCCGGACAAGAAGGCCGACCTGAGCAAGGTGCTGACCTACCACGTCGTATCGGGCAACCTTGACGCAGCCGCGTTGATGGCGCAGATCCTGGCGGGCGGCGGCAAGGCGATGCTGACCACGGTGCAGGGCGAGCAATTGACCGCGACCACGCACGACAACGGCATCATGTTGACCGATGCGAACGGCAATTCGGCCATGGTCACCACCGCAGACGTGCGCCAGAGCAATGGCGTGATCCATGTGGTGGACAAGGTGTTGATGCCCAAGTCCTGACGCGCGCGTGGAAGATTGTCGAAGCGCACTCGTCGTCGCTTCGACGGCTGGAAAGGGGCGGCTCAGGCCGCCCCTTTTTTGCGTCTGGAGTCCGTGTCGCTCAGTGGCAGGCGGAGCGTGCGCAGCCGCGTTTCATTTTCCGCCCAGCAACGGATACGGATTGAGCGCAGTGCCCTTCCACCACTTTTTTTCGAGCCCCAGCTGCAGGATCGCGAAGTGCAGGTGCGGGCCCTCTGGGCTGGCGTTGCCGGTATGACCGACATAGCCGATCACTTCGCCCTGGCGCAGCGTCTTCTTCTCGACGATTCCAGGCGCGTAGCGTTGCAGGTGCGCGTAGTAATAGACGTAACCCCCGCTTGGCTCGAACTGGTACAGCGTCAATCCACCCTGCTTGCTGTCGAACAGTTTCTCGATGCTTCCATCGGCCACGGCAAACACCGGCGTGCCTTCCGGCGCCATGATGTCGATGGCGTCATGCACGCGATCGGTGCCACGCGCATCGGTGAAGGTGTCGGTCAACTGGTTTGCGGCGATGCCGGCGACCGGCACGATCAGTCCGCTGATGCTTGGCGCTTGCGCTTGCGGCTGTGGTCCGGTAGCGGCCTGCGCCGAGATCGTCGGTACCGGGGTCGCTGCATCGGGCTGCATCGAATCGGCAGGGATATCCACGTCGGGCGTGTCGTCGGCCCTCACCGGCGTCGGCGTGACGGTGACCGCCGGACCGGGTTGCACGTCGCGATCGCGTACGGCCAGGAAATAAAGCACGTTCGCGCCGACCAGCGCGCCAATCAGGAAGATCAGTAGCTTCTTGAGCATGCGATGTCCTCGAGACGTGCTTGTCTGACTCGAATGTACCCGCTTGTCCCGCGCGTAGGCGGGAGCGGCTTGCGCCAGCTCCCGCGTTCGAAGGGATTTGCCTGCGTCAACAGATGGCCTGCGTATCCAGATGTCGCCCGCGTGAACCTGAGCCCCCGCCAAGCGACATTAAGCCGAGCGCCGGGCATCGCGGACCGGGCTATTCCTGCAGGATCGCAGGCATGCCCGGGGCGACCGCCTTCGCCAGCATGTTGGCGGTCCAGTTGGTCAGGCGGATGCAGCCGTGCGATTCGCTCTTCGAAATCCGCGATGGCTCCGGCGTGCCGTGGATGCCGTAGTGCTCTTTCGAAAGATCAACCCACACGGTTCCCACCGGATTGTTGGGGCCTGCTGGAATCTTGGCCTTCTGGTCGCTCGGCTTCGCATCCCAGAACAGCTTCGGGTTGTAGTTGAACACCGGATTCATGGCCACGCCGTTGATCTTCCATGCTCCGATCGGCAATGGGT
>JBDSEX010000235.1:0-4153 GCA_039919835.1 Luteimonas sp. | reverse complement strand
GCTGCCAGCGCCGCTCGTACATCAACGCTTGGTTGCGCAGGATGCCGAGATTGAGCAGGTCGTCTTTGAGTGCCGCGGACTGATCTCCCTGCATCCGCGCGCTGATGTCCTTGTGGAGCGTCTCCTGCAAGGTCGCCAGCATCGGCAACACCTGGCCGGAGACACCTCGCTTAAGGGTTTCCAACAGGTGTTTTCCGTCAGGCATCGTGCCCGGTTTTCCGTCAGCCGCTGACCGGGTATCGGTGTTTTTTCGCATGCCCCTGGATTGTCCGCGGCGCCATGGCCTGGATGTGCAGAAAATAAATTAGCACAGCGCGCATCGCGGCGGCCCATGCAGAGACGCCGGAACGTTCATCGATCCACACGGCTCGCGAATGGCCAGATGCTTTACCGCCACTCCGGAGGCAGGTCCAGGCAGGGGCACCAGGGGCCCCCGCCATTGACTGGAGGCATCACGCCGCGCGTTGAAGATGCTTCCAGACCTGCTTCATCGCGCCCTCGAACGGAGCATCCGGCAGGCCCACGATCAGCCGCCCCTGCTGCGCCAACAAAGCCAACTGATCGGCGGTCGCCACCAACTCGCGCATGCCGCGGCGATTGACGATGAGGAAACGCGCTGTCAAGGGGCTGATCCACGCAATCTTCAGGGCGCGCTCGAATCCGTCGTCGTCGATCAGCCGGACCCAGTCGCCCTGAGACAGTCGGCGCATCGCGGCGATGGCGTCGGGATTTGCCTGGCGGCCCACGCTGCTTATCAACCGCAACGTGGTGGATTCCGCTTCCCCCGCCTCGAAGGGCTCGATCGGCGCGGTCGGCATCAGCGAACGCGGCACGTCCGGCCATGCCAGCGCGCGCACCAGCCGTGCAATCGCCTCATCCGCCGCGGCTGCTTCCAGTCCCGAACTGCCAAGGCAATCTCGCAGCAAGGGCATGAGCTGGATCAAGCGGTCGGCGATGGTCGCGCCCTGCGCGGACGCGGCACCGAGGTCGATCTCCACCAGCGCCTGGCCGAGATTCATCGCACCGATGTGGCGCGCGGAATCGGCGCCGTCACGCAGCAGGGTCTGTACCAGATGGTGTTGCCAGTGTTCGCTGAGGAACTGCCGCACCGGTGCCGTCAGTCGATAGTCGCGCGCGCACTGCGACAGGGCGACAGCGGCCTCGTGCCGGGCCTTCAGCAGGCGTTCGCGGCCGAACGCGGCTTCGGCGGCGCGTCGTTCGGCCAGTTCGATGCGGCGGCGCTGCTGCGCCACAAGATCGTTCAACTCGCTGGCGGCCAGCTCGAACACGCTGAGGTCTTCCTGATAGTCGGCGATCACGCGATCCACCGCCTGGGTGGCGCGGTCGAGCAACTCGCGGTCGTGCGGCGTGGTGCCGTCGTTGCTTTCGCACGCTTCGGTCAACACGTCCAGCAAGCGACGCGCGGGGTGCGACGGCTGAACGAACAGGCTGTCGTCGTTCAGAGCGAGCTTGAGGTAGGGCAGCACCAGCCGGCTCAGCAGGCCGCGGCCCACGTCCCAGAGACGATGTACATCGCAGATCGCCTCGAACAGCAATCCAACCAGGTCGATCGCATCTTCTTCCTCGGCGCTGAGCGCGGTCTGTTCCGGATCCAGGCCAAGCCGCCGCGCGCCCTGCAGCAATTCATCGCGCAAGGTCGCCTGTAGTCGGCCACCGCCATGCGCCAGCGCCGCAGCGAAGACATCACTGTTATCGCCCTGCAGTACGTCGGCGACACTGCGCAGCTCGTCGGTACGCAGCGGACGGCGATGCGCGCCCGGCCGGAACGCAGATGCGCCACCAGGCCGTTGCGCCGCCTGTAGATTGCTGTGCTCGCGCAGCGCGTGCAATTGTTCGCGCAGCATTCCCAACTCGCGCACCAGCTCTTCCGACACGACCGTGCCATCGTCGTGCCGGCTTCCGGGCATGCCTTCGCCGTTCGTGCCCGCGCTGCCACCACCCGGAGCGCCGCCGCCGCGTCCCTGCGACGGCGATCCCCAGGCCTCATTCTTTGCATTTGAACCGCCACCGCCATTTCCCCGCTGCGGTGCATATGCGGCCTGACCGGCCATGGAACGCTGCGGCGCCGCGGATGCATAGGCTGTCTGCTGCTGCGAAGAGGCCACGTGTTCCCAGCCCTCGAACGGCTGCTCGCGTTGGGCTACGGGGCTGGTGCGCAGCAGCGCATTGCGATCGTGCAAGGCATAGCCAGCCGATCCCAACAGCGTGTTGAGGTGCTGGTACAGCGGTTCCAGGATATGGGTCAGCTCCGATTCGTACTGCTTGAAGAGCAGCGTGCGCAGGCCAAGCGGGATCACCTGTCCCTGCAAGGTCTTGACAAGCAGTTCCGACAGGCGCTGCGGCGTAGCCGGACACTTGATCTCATCGACCCCCAGCGCATGGCACAACGACGTGAAACGCGATTCCAGCGATTCCAGCGATTTCGCATGTCGCGTCGCCAAGGTAACCGCGATGCGCTGGCCATCCAGATGCTGTTCGAGTTCGTCTTCACTGAGCAGGCTCAAAACCATGGGCCCGCCGGTCCTCGACTGGCTGGCGAGCAGTGCATCGAAGCTGTCGGCGAGCAATTGGCGATATCGCATGACCAGCGCTGCCTCGCGCTGGCGCAGCATCACCAGCGCTTCCTGGTCGGGGAGTCGGGTGCCGGGCGCTTCCAGTTCGATCTCGTGGATCGAGAGTTCGACCGGCCGGTACAGGGTGCGGGTGATCGCGCCCAGATGGTCCAGCGCGGTGCGCTTGAGCGCTTCAATAATCAGTGTCGGCGGCTGCCGCGTTCCGTGCGGGCCTAGGCCCGGTCCAGACGTGTCCTGTCTTGCGTTCATCGGGGGCGTCTCGAAGGCAGGCCAGCGTGGGGGGTCCTTGGCCGCGTTACGATGATGCCTGACGCTGAAAGGCAGTCTGTGACGCATATCGCAACGTGAACACACCACCCTTGATGACGGACGCGTCGATGACGCAGTCCTTGACCACGCACACACTGGATGCGCACCTGGCAGGCGCGCATGGTTCGGCAAACCCATCACTGGACCTGCTCGATACCCGCCGCTCCGTACCATCCAGGCTATTGCAGGCGCCTGGACCCGACGATTCGCAGCTCCTGCGCATGCTGCAGTCCGCAGTGCGCGTGCCCGACCATGGCAAACGCGTGCCGTTCCGTTTCCTGCGCATTGCCGGCGACGCACGCCATGCGTTGGGCGAAGTGCTCGCACATCGGGCGCGCGAGCGCGACGCGACTGTGTCGGATGCCGCGCTCGAGAAGGACCGTCATCGTTTCGCGCAGGCGCCGCTCGTCATCGGAGTGCTCGCTGCCCAAGGGGACGACGACACGATTCCCCGCCAGGAGCGGCTGCTGTCCGCTGGCTGCGTCTGTTTCGCGCTGCTGCAGGCTGCGCAGGCCTATGGTTTCGGCGCGCAGTGGCTGACAGGCTGGCCCGCCTACGACGACACGATCCGCGCACGCCTGGGCGTCGCCGCCGATGAGGTGATCGCGGGCTTCATCCATATCGGCACACCAGGGATGCTGGCTCCCGAACGCCACCGGCCCGACCCCCGCGAACTGCTCAGCGAGTGGGTGGCCGAAGGAACGCCTTGAACACCGTTCAAGCCGAACCTGTGGCACCACCGCCCCTCTATCTGGTTGATGCCAGCCTCTATGTGTTCCGGGCCTGGCATTCCATGCCCGACGATTTCCGCGATGCCGATGGCTGGCCGACCAATGCCGTGCATGGATTCGCGCGCTTCCTGCTGGAACTGCTCGAGCGCGAACACCCGCGGCATATCGTGATCGCCTTCGACGAAGCGCACGATTCATGTTTTCGCAACACGCTGTATCCAAAGTACAAAGCCAACCGCGATCCTGCGCCCGAAGAACTGAAGCACCAGTTCGCCTGGTGCAAACGCCTGTGCACAGCCCTGGGGCTGCCCGTGCTCGCGCATAGCCTGTACGAAGCAGACGACCTGATCGGCACGGCGCTCCACGTCGCCCGCGCCAGCGGATATCGCGGGGTGATCATTTCCGCCGACAAGGATCTTTCGCAGCTGCTTGACGACCACGACGAGCAATGGGACTACGCGCGCAACCAGCGTTGGGGCAAGGCCGGCGTCCGCGCACGGCATGGCGTGCATGCGCACC
>JBDSEX010000231.1:0-3948 GCA_039919835.1 Luteimonas sp. | reverse complement strand
GCCGAACACGTGTATGCGGCGGCGCGTGAAGCGCTCGCGAAGGATAGCGGCCAGTACGGCAGCAACCGTGGTTCCGACGCACTGCTGGACGCATTCATCGGGCACCTCGGGCAGGTGGGCCTGACCGGATACACCCGCGCCAACCTTGCGACCGGCATCGGCGCGAAACATGTGATCTACAACCTCGCCGAGGCGCTGCTGGATGAAGGCGACACGATCGTTTTCCCCACCCCCTACTGGACCAGCTATCTCGACATCGCCGAGATCGTGAACGCGAAGATCGAGCTGCTGCCGTGTCCCGCGTCGCAGGATTACAAACTTACGCCGCAGCAACTTGATGCGGCGCTGGCGAAGAAGCCGCGCCTGTTCCTGTTCAACAATCCGTCCAACCCGACGGGCATGGTCTACGGCAAGGACGAGATCTCGGCATTGGCCGACGTGTTGGCGAAATATCCGGACACGTGGGTGATCACCGACGACATCTACAACCGCATGGTGTTCGACGGGGTGGGCTATCACAACTTCGTGCACGCGCGCCCCGAGTTGCGCGACCGCGTGATCTTCATCGATTCGCTGTCGAAGACCTATGGCATGCCGGGGTGGCGTGTCGGTTTCATGGCTGGGCCGGAAAACGTCGCCAACGCCGTGACCACGATGAACTCGAACCACATCACCAATCTTCCGGAAGTCGTCACTGCCGCCGCCATCGCTGCCTTGTCCGGTCCCCAGGATGTGCCGCAGCAGAAGAACATCGAGTTCCAAGGCAAGCGCGATCAGGTCATGGCCGCGTTGTCGGCGATTCCCGGCGTAGTCTGTCCCAGGCCGCAGGGCGCGTTCTATGCGTTCCCGGATATCAGCGTTGCCTTTGGAAAATCCCATGGCGGCCTGCGCATCGACAACGATGTCGATTTGTGCAGCGCGTTGCTCGAAGCAAAGGGCGTGGCCTGCGTGCCGGGTTCGGCATTCGGCGAGCCGCGCGCCATGCGAATCAGCTACACCTGTCCGACGCCGCAACTGACGCCGGGCCTGCAGCGCATCGTGGAGTTTTTTGGCGAGTTGAAATGAGGTCAGGGGAAGACCTCCCGATCGAATGTGATCGTTCACTTCGTCAATCCGTCGAAGGCGGGATTCCCCGCCTTGCCGTCGCGGCCATCCATCAGGGTCCAGTCACCGATTTCCGCCTTCGCGGGAATGACGACAATCCATAACCCTTCCCGATCTACGATTTCCGGAGTCTGCACATGAAACAACCCGTCCGTGTTGCCGTCACCGGCGCTGCCGGCCAGATTGGGTACGCCCTGCTGTTCCGCATTGCGTCGGGCGAGATGCTCGGCATGGATCAGCCGGTGATCCTGCAGATGCTGGAGCTGCCGCTGGAGAAAGCACAAGACGCGCTCAAGGGCGTGATGATGGAGCTCGAGGACTGCGCATTCCCGTTGCTTGCGGGCATGGTCGGCACCGACGATCCCAAGGTCGCCTTCAAGGATGCCGATGTCGCCTTGCTGGTCGGCGCGCGTCCGCGTGGCCCGGGCATGGAGCGCAAGGATCTGTTGCTGGAGAACGCCAAGATATTCACCGGACAGGGCAAGGCGCTGAATGAAGTCGCCTCGCGCAACGTCAAGGTGCTGGTGGTGGGCAATCCGGCCAACACCAACGCCTACATCGCGATGAAGTCCGCACCGGATCTTCCTGGTAAGAACTTCACCGCGATGCTGCGCCTGGATCACAACCGCGCCCTGTCGCAACTTGCCGCGAAGACCGGCAAGGCCGTGGGCGACATCGAGAAATTGATCGTCTGGGGCAATCACAGCCCCACGATGTATCCGGACTACCGCTTCGCCACCGTCGGCGGCGCATCGGCCAACGAGATGATCAGCGACCAGGCCTGGAATGCCGACACCTTCATCCCGACTGTCGGCAAGCGCGGCGCCGCCATCATCGAAGCGCGCGGCTTGTCGTCGGCCGCATCCGCGGCGAATGCGGCGATCGATCACGTGCGCGACTGGCTGCTGGGCAGCAACGGCAAGTGGGTGACGATGGGCGTTCCGTCGGATGGCAGCTACGGCATACCCAAGGATGTGGTGTACGGCGTGCCTGTGATCACCGACAACGGCGAGTACACGCGCGTCGAGGGATTACCCATCGACGACTTCAGCCGCGAGCGCATGGACAAGACTCTGGCGGAACTGGAAGAAGAGCGCGCCGGCGTGGCGCATCTGCTGTAACGGACACGTGGGCCTTCGCCTTCGTGCAATCGCGCGCCTCTCTGGCAAAGGGGGGAATGCAGTGGAATTGGTTTTACGTGGACAAGGTCGGTGGACCCTCGCCTACCCGGAGATGACGACAATGATGTTTTCGAGGTCCTGATGCCACATCAATCCAATGGCGCGTGTTTCCGCACTGCAGTCGCCGACGAATCGCCGCTGCAGGTGATGGGGGCAATTACGGCTTATGCAGGCCTGATGGCGAAACGCGTCGGCTACAAGGCGTTGTATCTATCCGGCGGCGGCGTTGCAGCGAATTCGCTGGGCATGCCGGACCTTGGCATCAGCACCATGGAGGATGTGCTGACCGACGCGCGCCGCATCGTGGACGCCACCGGTATGCCGCTGCTAGTCGACATTGATACCGGTTGGGGCGGCGCGTTCAACATCGCGCGCACGGTCCGTTCCTTCATCAACGTCGGTGTCGCGGCGGTGCACATGGAAGACCAGGTCGGCCAGAAGCGTTGCGGCCATCGTCCCGGCAAGGACGTGGTGCCGGCAAACGAGATGGTCGATCGCATCAAGGCTGCAGTGGATGCGCGCACCGATGCCGGCTTCGTGATCATGGCGCGCACGGATGCTGCAGCGGTGGAGGGCGTCGATGCCGCGATCGAACGCGCCTGCGCCTACGTCGAAGCGGGCGCTGACATGATCTTTCCCGAAGCGATGCGGACGCTCGACGACTACGGGCGCTTCAAGCAAGCGGTCAAGGTGCCGATCCTGGCCAACCTCACCGAGTTCGGTTCCACGCCGTTCTTCACCACCGACGAACTGCGCGATGCCGGCGTCGATATCGCGCTCTATTGCTGTGGCGCCTATCGCGCCATGAACAAGGCGGCGCTGCACTTCTACGAGGCCGTGCGCCGCGATGGCACCCAGAAGCACGTTGTCGACACTCTGCAGACGCGCGCCGAGCTATACGACTTTCTTGGCTACCACGCCTACGAAGACAAGCTCGACACGCTGTTTGCGCAGGCCAAGCAAGAGGATTGAACGATGAGCGACAGCATCTCGACGTTGCCCAAACCCAAGAAGTCCGTCGCCTTGTCAGGCACCGCTGCGGGCAATACCGCGTTGTGCACGGTCGGCCGCAGCGGGAACGACCTGCATTACCGCGGTTACGACATCCACGACCTTGCGACCCGGTCCACGTTCGAGGAAGTCGCGCATCTGCTGGTGCATGGCGCATTGCCGACCCAGTCGCAGCTTGATGCCTACAAACAGAAGCTCAGGCGCCTGCGCGGCCTGCCGGCCATCGTGCAGGAAGCGCTGGAGCTGATTCCCGCCAACGCGCATCCGATGGATGTGATGCGCACAGGGTGTTCGGTGTTGGGCACCGTGCTGCCGGAGCGCGACGGTCATCCGGCGCCAGAGGCGCGCGACATTGCCGATCGCTTGATGGCGAGCTTTGGCTCGATGTTGCTGTACTGGTGGCATTTCACTCGCAACGGCCGCCGGATCGACGTTGAAACCGACGACGACAACATCGCCGCGCATTTCCTGCACTTGCTGCACGGCGAACCGCCAAGCGCGCTGCATGCCGAGGCACTGGACAAGTCTCTGATCCTCTATGCCGAGCATGAGTTCAATGCATCGACGTTCGCCGGGCGCGTGATCGCCGGCACCGGGTCCGACATGCACAGCTGCATCACTGGCGCGATCGGGGCATTGCGCGGACCCAAGC
>JBDSEX010000225.1:0-4031 GCA_039919835.1 Luteimonas sp. | reverse complement strand
GGTCGGCGTCGTGATCCCGCTCGGACCGGAGCCGACCACCCCGGTCGGTCCGGCCCCGACGACTCCGTCGACATGTGCCGACCAGGACAGCGACGGTGACGGCGTGAACGATTGCGACGACAAGTGCCCCGGTTCGCAGGCTGGCCAGACCATCGGTCCGGACGGCTGCCCAGTGCCTGTGTCGATCGACCTGAAGGGTGTCAACTTCGACTTCGACAAGTCGACGCTGCGTCCCGATGCAGTTGCGATCCTCAACGAAGCCATCGAAATCCTGAAGCGTTATCCCGATCTGCGGGTTGAAGTCGCCGGCCACACCGATTCCATCGGTTCCGACGCCTACAACCAGGGTCTGTCCGAGCGTCGCGCCCGCGCCGTGTACGACTACCTGACCAGCAACGGTATCGACGCTGGCCGTCTGGTGGGTCCGACCGGTTACGGCGAAAGCCGTCCGATCGCACCGAACACCAACGAAGACGGTTCGGACAATCCGGAAGGTCGTGCACGCAATCGCCGCACGGAGCTGAACGTCCAGAATTGATCGGACGCCAAGCAAAGCAATACTCGAAGCCCGGCCCAGTGCCGGGCTTCGTTTTTTGAGGATGGCCAACGATGTTGGCCATGTTTGCGGAGTGCGGATGTCAAAGGCGATGATTCCCTCCTGTGCCGTACGAAAAGCAGCAAGCAAGTTGCCGTCCACCTGCCTTGTCTTCCTGAAATCTATCCGCTTCCGCTAGCGTGATCCTTCGTCTTCGCTTTACCGCGACCCAATCCACTTGCACTGCGGCTTGTTGCCTCATTGCGCTGCTTCTACACTCGCAGCATTCGTCAAACGGGAATACCCCATGTACCGGACTCTGGTGATCGCCCCCCTGTTGCTGTTATCCGGATTGGCGCACGCGCAATCGCTCAACTGTTCGACGGCATCCGTTCCCCAAGCCGTTCCGCTAAGGCCGACGGTGCTCGCACCGGTGGCTTTCGAGCTGACCGCCCCTGGTTATCAGCTTGGGGCGCCAACTGGCGTGTTGTCGCAGGCGTACGACGAAGCGCAGTCAGTCGACCAGGTGTTGTTGCGGATGCGTATCGAAGGCTGCCAGAACGTCGCCAAGGCCATTCCCGCGCCAAGCGTGCTGGACCCCAACGATCCAGCGGCCTACAAGCCCAAGACCGAATTCGACAATACGCCGTGGCGATTCGACATGAGCCAGAACGGCAAGCGCATGACGGCTGATGAGTTCGATGCCTGGATGAAGTCGCGCGGGGTGCGCGTCGCCGGGCGCAAGCCCGTAACCTCGACGGTGGCCGTGCCTGCAATTCCTGGTGCAGCCCCCGCGGCACCGTCGGTCCCGACAACGCCACAAACCGCGCCAATGCAACAGGCTCCCGCTGCGCCTGCGCTGCCGCCTGGTTCGCCGCCGGTCAAGACGCCGCATTGACTGGCCTACGTTCCAGTCGGCCAGCTACTACGTTTCCCACACATTGGCCACAAAAGCTTCGGGCGTTGCGGTTCCATGAGCGGGCAACATGTTCGAGATTCCACGCACCGCGCCAAGACTTCTAACTGCGGCGCGGCGGACGGGGGAAAAACGCGCTCACTTCCTGCTGGTAGAGGCGGTAGTCTTCACCCCGGCTGCGCAGTGCCTGCTGCTCGGTCCACGGGATGCCGCTGACGCGATACAGGAATACCAGCATCACCACCGGGCCCAACCAAGCGAGCAGTGCATGGGGGGAGCCAACGGCCAGTAGCACATACGCGAACCAGTGGAGCCATTCGAAGAAATAATTCGGGTGCCGCGACCACCCCCAGAATCCGGCCCGGCAGGTCTTGCCGGCATTGCCGGCAACCTCCCGAAAGGCGGCGAGTTGCGCATCGGCCACGCTTTCCCCGCCGACGGCAGCGACCCACACTGCGATGGCAGCGATTGTCCAGAAGGTGACCTGTTCCACCGGACTGCTCGCCGCTGCGAGGAACGGCAACGCAAACAGCGCGACCACAAGTGCCTGCACCTGGAAGAACACGAAAAATTTCGTTGGACTTCCGTTCCAGCGCTGGCGCAGCACCTGGTAACGGCCATCCTCCTCTTCGCGCAGCACGCGCCTTAGGAGGTGCACGCAAAGTCGCGCGCCCCATACCGCGCCTGCGGCAGCGGTCAACAGCCGTGGCAGCGCAGCACCCGAAGAAAATACTCCCGCCACCAACGCGGCCAACGACATCAGGCCGGCCCATGCAACATCGACGTAACCGATATTGCGTGTCCGCATCGCAAACGACCAGACACCAGTCATCGCCAATGCGCTGAGCGCCCAGATCACCAAGGCCAGTATCCAAATATTCATCGCTGAACCGGGCATTCCATGATATTTCAGCTACGACAATGCGCAGACAGCAGTGATGTAGTGGTGAAAAAATTGTTCGGTCATTGCATCGAAAGCGTGCGAACCGACCTCGACCGGAATCGTTCCAATGACAGCCGATAAATTCACTCAGATTGGTACACGGCACGGCTTGGCGCGTGTATTGTCGAAACTGGGCCTGTGTTCCAGAAGCGAGGCCGAGCGGCGAATTCGAGATGGACGTGTTTCGCTGGACGGAAGGGTGATCCGCGACCCTGAATTTCCGGTGGCGCATGCGCAGCACATCATCGAGGTCGACGACATTCCGCTGCAGGCAAGCATCCCTGTCTGCATCATGCTCAACAAGCCGCGCGGCCTGGTGACGACCGCGGCAGATGAGCGGCAACGCGACACGGTCTATCGCTGCTTCGACGGCTCGGATTTGCCGTGGATTGCGCCGGTGGGACGCCTGGATAAAGCCAGCGAAGGACTGTTGCTGTTCTGCAACGATCCGAAGTGGGCCGCGACGATCACGTCGCCTTTGACCGGCCCGCACAAGACGTATCACGTCCAGATCGACGTGATTCCCGATGCTGCCCTGCTCGCGCGGCTGACGCTGGGGGTCGAGACCGACGGAACATGGCTCGCCGCCAAAAGCGTCAGGCTGTTGCGCACCGGCCGAAAGAATGCATGGCTGGAACTGGTGCTGGACGAAGGCCGCAACCGCCACATCCGGCGCCTTCTCGCCGCATGCGACATCACGGTCCTGCGACTGGTGCGCGTCGCCATCGGCGAGCTCTCCCTGGAGGGGTTGGCGAAGGGACACTGGCGCCAGTTGACCCGGAACGAGCGCGATGCGCTGGCGCCTGAAGCCAGGCAAGGCCCCTGAGAGCACACACCTCAACCTTGACGCAAATGCACCCAACGCCTTGGAGCTGAAACCATTCCGGTACTTCGGAATCGGAAGCCGCGCGCCTCGGCTGACAGGTACGCGCCGGACCAAATGCCAGGGAATCAACGCGAGGGAATCAACGCTAGGGAATCAATAACACCTTGCCGACCGCGCGGCGGCTCTCAATGTGCGCATGCGCGGCTGCGCCATCCGCCAACGCGAAGCGCGCGTCGATATTCACCCGCAAAGCGCCTGTGCGAACCGCGGCGAACAAGTCCGCGGCACGTTCGCGCCGGTCCTCCTTCGTGCGCAATACGTTCCAGAGGTCGCCGCCGGTAAGCGTCTTTGAACCATCCATCAACACCCGCGCATCGAGCGGTTCGGGATTGCCACCGGCCATCCCGTAAAAAACCACCCGGCCGCCAGTGCGCACCGCACGTAGCGAGTCGTGCAGGGTGCTGCCCACCGAATCGTAGGCCACGTCGACACCGCCTTCGCCAAATGCCTGCGCGATGGCCACCCAGTCGTCATCATAAGTGGCGGTCGCGTGCGCACCTGCCGCGGTGGCGACGGCAGTCTTTGCAACAGTCGAAGCCAATGCCAGGACCCGTGCGCCGGCTTGGACTGCAAGTTGCACCAGCAATTGCCCGACGCCGCCTGCTGCTGCGTGCACAAGTGCCGTTTCGCCGCGCATGATCGGATGGCTGTCGCGCAGCAGGTATTGCGCGGTCAATCCCTGCAGCACCAGCGCAGCCGCGGTGTCGAAGTCGACGTCGTGGGGCAATGGAATCAATCGATCCGCTGGCAC
>JBDSEX010000222.1:0-3324 GCA_039919835.1 Luteimonas sp. | reverse complement strand
TATCGAGAAGGTTCGGCTCGCCGTGCGTCTGCCCGGCCATCCTGTCGAAGAATGGCGTGCGGCGGATGGCGACGGTGACGATCTGCGCGCCGGCGGCATCGGTCGCGGCGCGGGTTTCTTCCAGATCCTTGAACTTGCCGGTGCCGGTCAGCAGGCGTGAGCGGTAGGGTTTGCCGGCGATGAAGAGCGAGTCATCGTGCGTGCGTGTGTCGGTCATCAAACAATTATCGCCGATGCGGGTAAAGGAGGCCGGCTCTTCGTAAGAACGCCTTGAGCCGCGAGCTTTTCGCGCCTACGCCCCAAGGAGGTCTCCTTGGGGGCGCGAAACGCATATCACCCTCCCCCCAGTGCATGCACGATTTCGACGCGATCGCCTTCCAGCAGTCCATGCGTCTCGTGCCGGCCACGCGGAATGATGTGGCCGTTGACTTCAACCGCGACGCGCCGCCCGGTCAGCCCTTCGAGGGCAAGCAACGCCTGGAGCGTTAGGTTGCGATCGATCTCGCGTGCATCCCCGTTCAGTTGGATGTTCATGCCGTCATTGTGCCGCGACTTGAGCGCGGCGGTGCCACGTGGGACGATGCCACCATCCGGCGCCGTATGTCCTTCACGGCACGGCATCCACAAGGAGAGTTGCATGAAGTTGTCATCGCGGGCCGGTCGGCCCGTTCGCACGTTGCTCGCAGCGGCGTTGGTTCTGGGCAGCCTGCCGGCTCTGGCGCAGACGCAGACGCCGTTTTCGCAGACGTTCTTTTTCGGCGACAGCCTCACCGATGCCGGCTATTACCGGCCGCTGCTGCCCGCCAATCTGCGTCCGGTGGCGGGGCAGTTCACCACCAATCCGGATTTCGTGTGGTCGCAGTATTTCGCCGATTACTACGGCACCAACGCGGCGCCCAACGGCAACGGCCAGACCGGCACCAACTACGCGGCCGGCGCGGCGCGCGTAGCCAGCCCGAACAGCGGGCCATTCGGCGCGCCCGCGCCGCCGCTGTCCACGCAGATCGCCAACTATCTGGCGTCGACGGGTGAACGCGCCGATCCCGACGCGCTGTACACCGTGTGGGGCGGCGCAAACGACCTGTTCGCCGCCGCCGCCGCGCCTGCGCAGGCGCAGGCCATCATCGGCAGCGCCGTGACCGCGCAGATCGCGCTCATTGCGCGGCTGCAGGCCGCGGGCGCGCGTTACGTGATGGTGCCGATCATTCCGGACCTGGGACTCACGCCCGCGTTCCGCGCTCAGGGGCCGGTCGCGCAGGCGCAGGCCACCGCCTTGTCGAAGGCCTACAACGATGCATTGCTGGGCGGCCTGAAATCCGCGGGGCTGCGCGTGATCCCCCTGGATATCTTCAACCTGATCCGCGAAGTCGTCACGTCACCGGGAAGCTATGGGTTCCGAAACGTCACCGGCACTGCCTGCGAGCCCCAGATCATCGCGCAGTCGTTCATCTGCAACCCGACGACCTATGTCACGCCCGACGCGCCGGATGCCTATGCATTCGCCGACGGCGTGCATCCGACCGGCGCGGCGCACGAAATCATCGCCGACTATGCCGTGTCGATGATCGAGGGGCCGCGACAGATTGCCCTGCTGCCGCATTCAGCCGCCATGGTCGGGCGCGCGCGCGCCGATCGCGTCGCTGCACAGGCCGAATTGAAGCCCGCGGAAGATGGCACGCACTGGTGGGCGGATGTGCGCGGCGACAACCAGCGCTTCGGCAAGGGTGGGACCGGCGCGGGCTTCGATGGCACGGGGCCGGCGGTCACGGTGGGAGTCAACTGGAACAGCGGCGACTGGATCTATGGCGGCTTCGTGGGCCATGGCCGCAACGAGATCGATTACGGCGGCCGTCGTGGCGATTTCTCGCAGAGCGACACCAGCATCGGTGGCGTCGCTGGATGGCGCAGCGGCAATCTGTGGGTCAACGGGCAGCTCAGCTACACCAAGCTGAGTTTCGACGTCGAACGTGACGTCAAGCTAGGCATCGCGCGTCGTACGCACGTGGGCTCGCCCGATGGCAGCAACATCACCGGCGCAGTCAATGCCGGCTGGAACTTCAGCAAGGGCCGCCTCGACCATGGACCTGTGATCGGCTTGATCGCGCAGCGCATCGATGTGGATGGCTACGCCGAAAACGATCCTGGCCTCTCGACTTCGCTCGCGTATCCGGACCAGGGTTACGACTCGCTGATCGGCAGCGCGGGCTGGCAGGCGAGTTTCGCGATCACCGACAAGATCACCCAGTACGCGAAGCTGACTTACGACCGCGAGTTCGAGGATCCCGCAGAGCAGGCCTTCGCCAGTGCGCAGTCGCTGCCTGGCAGCATGGAATATGCAGTGCCCGGCCTCGACTTCGACCAGAGCTACGGCACGTTCACCATGGGCTCGCGCACGCAGGTGTTCGGCCTGGACGCAAACCTCGGGTATCACATCACCGTGGGACAGCGAGGCGGCAACCACGCGACGGTGTTCGCGACGGTGGGCAAGGGGTTCTGAGTCGATCTGCGCGGCATAAGCAGGGAGCCCTTCGGGGCTCTTTTGCGTTTCGCGGGTTGCCCCCGGTCGCGAGCGTTTCAAGTCGCCACGGCGTCCGGGTGCGCCCGCGGCTGAAGCCGCTGCTGCAGTCGACCCTGCCCGCGGGCTGACGAATCGTTCCGGAAAAGTCGTCAACCCGCGACTTCGGGAATCGATGCCCGCCATCGGGGAGTGACCGTAAAACGGGATAGGTCTTGTCTGCGTTGATTGCGTCTCTGTCGATGCTCGGCGTCAGGACATTTGCAACGCAGCCAGGCCTGCCAGTCACCCAAAAACCCACATTGCAAACGCGCCATCCACGCGCATAGACTTCCGCCATTCGCGGGTGTAGCTCAATGGTAGAGCTGTTGCTTCCCAAGCAACTGACGAGGGTTCGATTCCCTTCACCCGCTCCATCCCCATGGCGGCCACGCGGCCATCGTTGTCACCTGCGGAGGTCCGATGTCGCAGCAGGGCGTCATGCTCGGCTGGCGCGAGTGGGTGGCGCTCCCGCAACTCGCGATCCCGGCCATCCGCGCCAAGATCGATACCGGTGCGCGCACCTCGGCGCTGCATGTCGATGCGCAGTGGCGGTTCGTGGAAGGCGGTGTGCCGTGGGTGGGTTTCCGATTGACGCCAGGCCTTGCCGACCAGCCGGTCATTGAATCGGCAGCGCCGGTCCTGGACGAGCGCGTGGTGCGCGATTCCGGCGGCAAGCGCAGCACCCGGGTGTTCCTGCGCACGCGCCTAACGCTTGCCGGCTGCGCCCGCGAGATAGAAATCAACCTCACCGATCGCGCCGGCATGCG
>JBDSEX010000213.1:0-2897 GCA_039919835.1 Luteimonas sp. | reverse complement strand
AGATCGCCGCCATGAACACCGCCCCCAACCTGGTACTGGTCGGCCCGATGGGCGCCGGCAAGACGTCCATCGGCAAGCGTTTGGCCGAGCGTTTCGGGCTGGCGTTCGCCGACGCCGATCGTGAGGTCGAGGCGCATACGGGGGTCAGCGTCTCCACGATCTTCGACTGCGAGGGCGAGACCGGTTTCCGCGAGCGCGAACGCGCGGCGCTGGCCGATTTGTTGCACGGTACCGACACGCTGATCGCCACGGGCGGCGGCGCCGTCCTGGACGACGGCAATCGCCGGTTGATGCGCACGCGCGGCTTCGTGGTCCACCTGCATGTCGGCGTCGAGGAGCAATTGAAACGCTTGTCGCGCGACCGCACTCGTCCGCTGCTGCAGCGCGAGGATCGCGAGGACGCATTGCGCGCGCTGGCGCTGGTCCGCGAGCCCTTGTACCTGGACGTGGCCGACCTGCGTTTCGATACCCATGAGTACGCGCCGGGCGAAGCCGCCGTCAAACTGGCGCGGCTGCTTTCAGAGTGCTGGCAGCGGGGCGCCCATGTGCCGGCACCGGACGACGCGCCTGGTGCACCCGACCGCGCAATCAGCCCGACCGGACCCCGGCCATGACCATTGCCGTGCAGGAGATCGAGGTCGGCGGCGCGTGGCCCTACCGTATTTCGATCGGCCCCGGGTTGCTGGATGATGGCGCCCTGCTCAGCGCCACGTTGCGTGGACGCCATGTCCTGCTCATCAGCGACGCCAATGTCGCCCCGCTGTATGCGCAACGCGTGGTCGATGCACTGCAGGCCGCAAACGCTGGCTTGCGCATCGACCGGTTCGACCTGCCTGCGGGTGAGGGTTCCAAAACCCTGGGGTATTTCGCGGAAGCCGTCGATGCGCTCGCCGCGATCGGCGCCACGCGCGATGCGGCCATCGTCGCGCTCGGTGGCGGCGTGGTGGGCGACCTGGCGGGATTCGCCGCGGCCTGCTGGATGCGCGGGATCGATTGCGTGCAGGTGCCGACGACCTTGCTGGCGATGGTGGACTCGTCGGTGGGTGGCAAGACGGCCGTCGACCTGCCACAGGGCAAGAACCTGGTCGGCGCCTTCCATCCGCCGCGCGCGGTGATCGCCGATACCACCGCGTTGCGCACCTTGCCTGCACGCGAGCTGCGTGCGGGCATGGCCGAAGTGATCAAGTACGGGGCGATCCGGGATCCGGATTTCCTCACATGGCTCGAAACCAATGTCGACGCGCTGCTGGCGGGCGAAGACGCAGCGCTTGCGGAGGCCATTGCCCGCAGTTGCGCGCACAAGGCGGCCATCGTCGAACGCGATCCGTTCGAGCACGGCGAACGCGCGCTGCTGAATTTCGGCCACACGTTCGCGCACGCCATCGAAGCCGAGCAGCGTTTCGACGGGTGCAACCACGGTGAAGCCGTCGCCATCGGCATGGTCCTGGCAGCGCGCCTGTCCGCCGCGCTGGGCATGGCGCAGGCACTGGACACGCAGCGGTTGGCGGCGTTGCTGCAACGGGCAGGATTGCCGATCGCCCTGCCCGCTGGCCTTGCCGCCGACGCACTGATAGCGCGCATGCGGCTGGACAAGAAAGCATCGGCGGGCGGCTTGCGTTTCGTGTTGTGGGACGGGGTCGGCCGGGCGCGGGTGGTGGCCGGCGTGCCAGACGAAACGGTGTTGCGTGTGCTCCAGTCCGTCGATTGAACCGGCGGCCCAAGTCGCCGGACGCTACAATTTCTCCATGCGTTTACTGCTGCAACAACGGCCCGACGGGCGCGAAGCCCCGCGCTTCGTCCAACTGATGCTGGAACCCGACCTGCTGGGTGGGTGGTGCCTGGTGCGCGAGGCCGGGCTGATCGGTGGACGCAGCCAAATCAAGCGCGAACAGTTTCTCGACCAGGCCAGCGCGATCGCCGCGATCGAACACGCGCGCGACCAGCAGATCAAGCGGGGGTTCCAGTTGATGTTCGTGCAGGGCGCGGATGCGCCACATTGATTGTTTCGTACCTGCCGCGTCACTCGACCAGCCCCGGATGAGCGGGCGCGATGAGCGAGCGCATTCCTTCGTCAGAGATGACGCATGTTTCGACACATGGATCGCATGACCCGATGCCCACCGTTCCCCTGAAAAACGATCGCCTCCTGCGCGTCCTGCGCGGTGAATCCGTTGACTGCACGCCGGTGTGGCTCATGCGCCAGGCCGGCCGTTATCTTCCCGAGTATCGCGAAACGCGCAAGCGCGCCGGCAGCTTCCTGGCGATGGCGAAAAATCCTGACCTCGCCTGCGAAGTCACGCTGCAACCGCTGGCACGCTTCGACCTGGATGCCGCGATCCTGTTTTCCGACATCCTCACCGTGCCCGATGCAATGGGCCTGGGGCTGTACTTTGTCGAAGGTGAAGGCCCGAAGTTCGAGCGGCCGGTGCGCGACGCGCAGGCCATTGCCAGGCTCGGCGTGCCGGACATGGAAACCGAACTGCGCTACGTCATGGACGCGGTGCGCGTGATCCGCCGCGAACTCGGCGGCCGCGTGCCACTAATCGGGTTTTCCGGCAGTCCGTGGACGCTGGCCTGCTACATGGTGGAAGGCGGCGGCAGCGCGAATTTTTCCCGGATCAAGGCGCTGGCGCTGAACGATCCCACCGCGCTGCACCGCCTGCTGTCGATCAACACCGATGCCGTCATCGCCTATCTCGCCGCGCAGCAAAACGCGGGGGCGCAAGTGCTGCAGGTGTTCGATACCTGGGGCGGTGCGTTGTCGCCATCAATGTATCGGGAATTCTCGCTTCCGTACCTGGTGCGTATCGCGCGCGAACTCAAATCCTTCGCCGGGCCCGGGGTGAGCGGTGAACCACGCGCACCGCTGATCCTGTTCGGAAAGGGAAATGCGCCGT
>JBDSEX010000188.1:0-2766 GCA_039919835.1 Luteimonas sp. | reverse complement strand
GTTCGCGGATCTGGCCAACATCCGGCGGCGCATCCCAAACGCCTGACGGCGCGACGGAAGCAAACGGGATCTTGAACAGGTGTGGCACCTGGTGGCCCATGCCGTCGTCGACATCCATCGGCCCCAGTGTGTGGGGCGACCATACCGGGAGGTCGCCGGTCGGCGTCGCGACGTCGTGGCGATAGTAGTGATGCACTTCGCCGACCAGCGGAAGGAAGCTGCCGCTACTTCCCTTGCGCCACGACAACCGGTAGTAGCGCACGCCCGCTGCCTGGAGCGCGGGTGAAAACTCCAGTCGAGGCAACATCAGTCCACCCCAGGGTGCGCCGGCATCGGTCAGGCCGAGGTTGTCGGGCGTGGTGGCGCCGGTCAGGTCCGGTGAAGCGCCATACACGCGATTGAGTCCCGTGACACCGATGCCCATGAAGGCGACCCAACGATTCTTGCCGGGGGGGCCGATCACGGGTGGGCAGGGAGAGCAGGTCTGCGCCCACGGACTGGAGGTGTACAGGTCCACTTCGGTGCCGCAGGCGTAGTTCCACCAGGTGTGGCAGGCGATGGGTTTGGGCGCGTGGATGTACACGTCCAGCCAGCCGAACAGCTTCTGCTTGGCCTTGAAGTACAGGTCAGGCCGGTCATGGTTGTTGCAGCCTTGGAAGAACAGCGTCTGGAAGTGCCCGCATTCGTTGGTGGTCGCGGTGGCGACGCGTTGCGTGGTGACCAGTCGCGGCCAGAACCAGCACAGCAGCGGACGAATCAGGAGCGGGTTGGCGATCAATGCCTGTTCGAACTGCAGCTGGCTGCCGGCTTGCGCGGCATAACGCAGCTCGGTTGCACCTTGCAGTTGGCCGAGCGTGGTGATGACGTCCGCATCCAGCGGCCGCGCATGGTCGGCAACGGCTTGCGAGAGTGCGGTGCGCGCGACACGTTCCATCGCGCCGCGCGCGAACGGCGCGTCGTCCGGGCCAGGTTCGGGGTGCGGGATGGGTGTCCGGATCGGATCGATGATGATCCTGCGCAGCCGCTCGAGCACCGCCGCCGGCAGTTTCGGGATCAGGATCCACAGCGGGTCCACTTCATACACTTCAACCTTCGCGTTACAGACCGGGAAGTCGACGTACTCGCCGCCGACCAGCACGCGCTTGTGAAGCGTGCCACGCACCAGACAGGCGCTGCGCAGCCAGCAGCGCCAGATGTCGTGAAACACCTTGATGGGAAGGTTCAAACGCAGGTCGCGCTCGGTCACGCGCAGATGTGTCTCCTGTGCGCCGAGACGGATCAGTTCGGAGAAGCTCACGGTTTTCTCGTCAAGGCGCGGACCGACGAGCACGCGCAGGTTTGCCACTGGCGCACTGCGCGGCACGCTGAGGACGGCCTCGCCCTTGCCCGCCAGCGGCGCCGAATCCAACAGCTGCGCGTCGCTGGAAAACGCGTATGCCGCGAACTCGTATGCCTCATCGGCGTGATCGATGTCGATCAGCTCGGCGTTGACGTGAATATTGAGCCGACCCGTGTCTTTGCTCTCGGATGTCGATTTGGTTGCCATGGTGCGTAACTCCTGTGATGGGGATTCACAGGGAGCCGCTGCGATCCTTGCTGTGCAATCGTGCAACTCCCTGCACACAAGGAAGACGCAGGCGCTTGCACATATCGGCCAGTTATTCCACGCAATCGCCGGGATCGGGATGGCATGCGTTTTGCAACGCGCGAAACGCAGAACGCGTCGAACAACGGTCTCGAAAAGTTCGTCTTGCGCAGCAACCACGGTGCGCTTTGTCGTTGTCCTGTGATTCGGCGCATTACGTTACAAGCGCGCCAATGATCAGAACATCAGATTGACTGCCACCACCACGATCACCGTGTACACCAGCGACAACGGCCCCCCTACGCGCCACAAATCCTTCGAGGTGTAGTTGCCGGGACCGGTGATCATCGACATCACGGGATTGGACGCCGTCATGAAGTTGTTCGACGCCGATAACGCGACGATCAGCGCGAACGCCACTGGATTTCCGCCTGCGGCCAGTGCGAAGTTGATCGCCATCGGCACCATGACGATGGTTGCGCCGACGTGGCTGATCACCAGCGCGAACGCGGTCGTCAGCAGGCCGACGGCGAATTCGAGCAGCCAGATCGGGATGCCACCGGGCAACCGTTCCAAGGTATTGCCCGCGACCCACGCCGCGGCGCCGCTGGAATCCATTGCCCAGCCAAGCGGTATCAGGCAGGCCATCAGGAATACGGTTTTCCAGTTGATCGATGCGTAGGCCTCGTCCATGTTCAGCACGCCTGCGACCAGCATGCCGGCGACACCGGTCATCAGCGCGATCGACACGGGGATGCGCGAACTCAGCGCCAGCAGCATCGTCACCGCGAAGATCGCCATCGCGAGCTTGAACTTGTGCGGACGCTGCTCGCCCTTTGGAAAATCGGTGACGACGACGAAATCCTTGTCCGATGCAGCTTCCGCCAGGTCCTGCCAGATGCTGTGCAACACCAGCATGTCGCCGGCGCGCAATGGCAGCTGGCGCACGTTCTCGCGCAGCACCTGCTTGTCGCGGTTGACCGCCAGCAGGCTGATGTTGTGCTGCTTTCGCAACTGCAGTTCGGCGGAATTCTTGCCGATGAATTTCGAGTTGGGCGGCACCACGGCTTCGGAAATGCCGGCGCGGCTGGGATTGAACAGGTCGCCGAACTCGCGCAACCGCGTGCTCACGCACAGGAAGTGGTTTTGCGCGAAGTCCGCGACCTGCGCCTTGCCGCCCA
>JBDSEX010000171.1:0-2694 GCA_039919835.1 Luteimonas sp. | reverse complement strand
TGTCCGATTCCAGACTCTCGATGAGGTAGTTCAACGCCTTCAGCGGCGAAATCACGCCGCAGGTCGACACGTCGATGTCGGCGCGGAACGTCGCGATACCGTGCTGAGGGTGCGTTTCCGGATAGGTGTGCACAGTGATGTGCGACTTGTCCATGTGCGCGACCACGGCGTCGGCGATCACGCCGCGCGCCTCGGACTTGTCGATCACCGGCTGCTCGGAGATCAGTATCGTCACCGACGCTCCCTGCGGATCATAGTCCTGGCGCGCGATGTTGAGGATGTTGGCGCCGATGATGTCCGCCACGTCGGTGAGGATCTGTGTCAGGCGGTCGGCGTTGTATTCCTCATCGATGTATTCGATGTAGCGCTGGCGCTCGTCCTCGGACACGGCATAGCAGACGTCGTAGATGTTGAACGACAACGCCTTGGTAAGGTTGTTGAAGCCCTGCAGCTTCAAGCGCGGCAGCGGTTTGACCACGGCAATCGTTCCGGTGAGTCGAGCGAGGCGCGATTATGCGGCATTGCCGCTGCGCTGGCGAAAACCGAAGCGACCGATGTTTGCCGCGGGGCACGCCTAGGGCCTAAGCTTGGGCCTTCACCAGAGTCTCTAATCCCCCTATGAGCTCACTTCCCGTTGCGCTGCTGACCACCCTGCGTCGTCCCGCCGGCGCACTGTCGCCGGATCCTGTCGTCATCGAGCGCTTCCTCGCGCATTGCCATCGCCGCCGCTATCCCGCCCGAACCGAAGTGTTCCGTCCGGGCGATGCCGCCGTGACCATGTATTACGTCATCAGCGGATCGGTCAGCATCATCACTGAGGAAGACGACGACCGCGAGCTGGTGCTGGGGTATTTCGGCGGCGGCGAGTTCGTCGGCGAAATGGGCCTGTTCATAGAGTCCGACCAGCGCGAAGTCATCCTGCGCACGCGCACGCCCTGCGAGCTGGCCGAGATCAGCTACGAACGCCTGCATCAGTTGTTCGTCGGCACGCTCAGCGCCGATGCTCCCAAGCTTCTGTTCGCGATCGGCGCGCAACTATCGCGGCGCCTGCTCGATACCAGCCGCAAGGCAAGCCGCCTGGCCTTCCTGGACGTGACCGATCGCATCACCCGCACCCTGCACGATCTCGCGCACGAACCCGAGGCGATGAGCCACCCAGATGGCACGCAGATGCGTGTCTCGCGCCAGGAGCTCGCGCGGCTGGTGGGCTGCTCGCGGGAAATGGCCGGGCGCGTACTGAAGAAACTGCAGATCGACGGCAAGCTGCATGCCCGCGGCAAGACCGTCGTGCTGTACGGAACGCGCTGACCGTGGCGCGCGCGTCCGGCATCCCGGCCACGGCCGATGCCGATGTGCGCAGTGCGGAGATTCGCGATGCCGACGACGTCGCGCGGTTGCTGACCGATCTTGGGTATCCCTGCGACGCGCACGATGCCGCCGAACGCATCGCAACCACCATCGACGATGCACGCCAGGCGCTTGTGCTGGCGCGCTGCGAAGGCCGCGCCTGCGGTTTGATGGCGCTGGATTTCATGTACCACCTGCCACTCGGCGCCACCACTTGCCGCATCACGACCCTGGTGATCGCGCCCGAGGCGCAGCGCCGCGGCCTGGGCCGTCAACTGCTGCGCGAAGCCGAACGGCGTGCTCGCGTCGCCTGCGCCGCGCGGCTGGAACTCGCCAGCGCCTCCCATCGCCACGACGCACACGCGTTCTATCGTGCCTGCGGCTTTGGCGAAGGGGCGATTCGCTTCGTGAAGTTACTGGGCGATGCATGACGCCATGGATCTGTTGCAAGTGGCGATTCATGGCGACGCTCGCCAGCCAGGACATGTAGGAGCGTTCGTTCCAACGAATCCGCGGCTCAGGTGCTGGCGGCAGAGACCGGCTCTCCACCGCGATCCTTGCATCCCCAATTGAGAATCGGCGTGCCCGCCGGCAACTGCTTGCGGAATGCTTCGATGGCATCGCGTTTCGGGTTCACCACGACGGGGTTTTGCGCCGCCAGCAACAGCGGCAGATCGGCGCTGCTGTCCGAATAAGCCCCGGCAATCGCAGACGCATACCCCGCGTCGCGGATCATCCTGACCTTTTCCCCGGCATGGCAGTGGCGGATCGCCATCAGCGCACCGAGCCGTGGCCCAATCTTGGTGCCGATCACCGGCACTTTTTCGTGCGCGACGAAACGCAGGATCTCCCTGGCGAGTTCGGGCGGCGCGCCGGTCGCAACCAGCACCCGATCGCCTGCCATCAGATGATGGTGCAGCACGTCGAGCGCGATCGGCAACAGGCGCGCTTCGAGTTGCTTGCTGTGCTTGGCCACGTACCGGTCGATCAACAGGTCCAGGTCGCGGCGCCGGTGCAAGCCAATGGTGCCGATCCAGAGGAATCCGGAAATGCCGCGCCGGCGTGTCGGCAGGAACGCGATCATCGGCCCCAGCACGATCGCCGCAAGCAGCC
This sequence comes from Luteimonas sp., assembly GCA_039919835.1. Classification (GTDB taxonomy): domain Bacteria; phylum Pseudomonadota; class Gammaproteobacteria; order Xanthomonadales; family Xanthomonadaceae; genus JALYOU01. Next base: position 234 of record JBDSEX010000171.1, on the reverse strand, counting down.
CGGCCGCCGCGCGTAAGGGATTGCGCAGCAGCAGCCAGCGGACCAGGTGGGCGCCCGAATCCCCGTCGTACAGCGTGTGGTCGAAATCGAACACGATCAGCGGCGCGTCCGCGGACGACTCGGGATAGGCACCCGTCATCCGAAGAACAACCCGCGCAGCGCAGCGCCGGGATCCGCGGCGCGCATGAAGGTTTCTCCGACCAGGAAGGCATCGATGCCGGCTTCGCGCATGCG
>JBDSEX010000167.1:0-3770 GCA_039919835.1 Luteimonas sp. | reverse complement strand
TGATGCTGCAGGCGAAATCGGTGGCCAGTTCAACCTCGCCAAGCGCATTCCCGGAAAAGAGGAGTTTTACGAAACGCTGCGCTATTTCCGGCATCGTATCGGCGAAACAGGCGTCGATCTGCAACTCGGCAGATGTATCGATGCCGCTGACCTCCAGGATTACGACGAGGTCGTCCTCGCCACTGGCGTGACGCCACGCCATGTGGATATCCCCGGCGTGAGCCATCCCAAGGTGGTCAGCTATCTGGACGTACTCGCCGGGCGGGTCGACGTCGGCAAGCGCGCCGCGATCATCGGCGCGGGGGGCATTGGTTTCGACGTCGCCGAGTTCCTCGCGCACCACGTACCCCCCGCCGACGGCGGGCAGCCGGCGCTCGACGCCAAGCGCTGGATGGCCGAATGGGGCATCGACGCCAGCTTCGAGTCCCGTGGCGGCGTGGTTCCTGCTCGTCACGAGCCTTCGGTCCGCCAGCTCTGGCTGCTGCAGCGCAGCGCGGGCAAGCCGGGTGCCCGGCTGGGCAAGACCACCGGGTGGATCCACCGTGCCACCCTGAAAGCCAAAGGCGTGAAGATGATCGGGGGTATCGAATACCTCGGCGTTGACGACAGAGGGCTTCGGATCCGCGTCGCGGGTGCAGAGGAAATCCTTGCCGTCGACCATGTGGTGATTTGCGCCGGCCAGGAATCCAGGCGCGATTTGCTTTCCCACCTGCAAGAGGAAGGCAGGAGTGTTCACGTCATTGGCGGCGCAGATCGTGCCGTCGAGCTGGACGCGAAGCGGGCCATTGCACAAGGCAGCCGGCTGGCGTCCATCCTCTGAAAGTGTTGCAGCGCAACATTCCTGGCCCGATCGCGATAAAAACTTCAATCTAATCAATGATTTCCGTTTTTTGCGTTCAGCTGCCGTTGGGTTAGGCGCGGCTACCTTGCGCCAACTTTTCCTGGCCTGAAGTTCGCCAGGAGCCGGCGCAGCCCGCAATTCCGCGGGCCTTGTGCCCGGGCAAAGGTGAGCCGCAGAGCCACCGCCCTCCCCAGTACGCCATGCCTAACGTGCAGAGACGCCCTCAGGGGCCAGTCGAAGTGCGCGCGGCGCAACGGAGTAAGGAGCCGTCATGAAACTGGTCTGGATTCTCTGGCTGTCGCAGATGCTGCCGCAGCCTGCCGCTGATTCGCTGTGCCTTAGCACCACCCTGTACCTGGAGGCACGCGATCAGTCCGAGCGCGGCCAGCAGGCCGTGGCCGAGGTAGCCCTGCGCCGCCTCGACAGTGGCCTGTGGGGTGACTCGATGTGCGATGTGGTCACCGCGCGCAAACAGTTCGCGCCCAGCCTGGTGTCGCCGCAGACCCGCATGAGCAACAGCGAGGCCTGGGCCGAAGCCGTCACGGTTGCGCTGGATGCCGAACGCAACTGGGCCCTGCCCCATGACCAGCGCAAGGAAATCGTCCCGGGCGCGAGCCACTTCATGGCGCACGCCATCGCCAGCCCGAGCTGGCGCAACGCTTACCAGGTCGCCCGTATCGGCGATCACACCTTCCTCAAGGTCCAGACCCTGAAGGCGCAGAAGCACAGGGGCTGAAAAACAAGGCGCGGCGCTCGTAACGATTCGTTCCGCCTAGCACGATTGAGCGTGGCAAGTGGCGCGCGCATGATCTGGGCTCCCATTGATGGAGCCGCACATGAAGCTTTACTACAGCCCGGGCGCCTGCTCGCTCGCCGACCATATCGCGCTTGAATGGATCGGTAAGCCCTACGAAACCGAACGCCTCTCCAAAGAACAGCGCAGTTCGCCCGAGTATCTGAAGGTCAATCCGGCAGGCGCCGTACCGGCGTTGCAGGATGGCGACTGGGTGCTCACCCAGAATGCGGCGATCCTCAACTACCTTGCGGACAGCTTTCCCGACTCCGGACTGGGTGGCGATGGCACGCCGAAGAGTCGGGCGGAAGTGAACAAATGGCTGTCGTTCGCGAATTCGGACATCCATCCCGCGTTCCATCCACTGTTCGGCATGAGCGCGTATCTCGGCGGCGAAGGTGAGGAACAAGCGAAGGGCGCCGCCAGGAAGAAATTGCGTGGACTGTTCGAGCGTGCCGACCAGCAACTGGATGGAAAGGACTGGTTGACCGGCAGCCGTTCGATTGCGGATCCGTATTTGTTCGTGGTCAGCCGTTGGGCGAAAGCGACCGGCGTTGATCTGGCAGGATTGGCGAACCTCGAACGCCACGTCAATAACATGGAAGCCGACGCGGCTGTGCAGGCCGTGTTGAAGGATGAGGGTCTCGCCTGATCACGCCTGGCATGGATTGATCCCGCAAAAGGCCGCGAACGTCGCGGCCTTTTGCGTTCTGGACGCTCAGTACAACAACGCCGAGAGCGCCTTCGGATTGCCTGTCAGCGTTCGCGCCAGTCGCGGCTCATCTCAAGGTAGGTGAACGATGCCGACCAGGTGATCAGCACGAATCCGGTCAGCGCCATCGTGCCCGCCAGGAACCGCAGCGGTCCCACCGGCGCAAGATCACCGAAGCCCAGCGTCGTGTAGGTGACGGCGGCCAGATAGACTGCATCAAGAAGATTGAGCGCATGCACGCCGGCCACGCCGCCGGTATCTGGCAGCTGCAACAGGATCCATACGGTCACACCGAAGATCCATATTTCAGCGACATGTAGAGCCAGTACGCCAAGGATGCCGTACAGCACTTTTCGCCTGCGCTGGCTCGCATGGAGTCGGACCAGCCACCCCGACAGCCGGCTCAATCCTTCGTAATGCGTCAACACCACCGCACAGACGGCCAGCCCGGTGGCGGTAACGACAATGAGATTGGCGTCCCAATGCTGGTACATCGGCGCGCCCGGTCCTGGTCAGCGCTGGTCGATCGCCACGTACGCGAGATCTTCCGGCCCCGTGTAATTCGCGCTCGGCCGGATGATCTTGCCGTCCTCGCGCTGCTCGATGACATGCGCGCCCCATCCGCTGGTTCGCGCGATCACGAACAACGGCGTGAACATCGGCGTCGGGATGCCCATCATGTGATAGCTGGATGCGCTGTACCAATCGAGGTTCGGGAACATCTTCTTGGTGTCCATCATCAGCGTCTCGATGCGTTCGCTGACGTCGAACAAGGTCCGGTTGCCGCCGTCACTGGTGAGTTTGCGGGACAGCTCCTTGATGATCGGATTGCGCGGATCGCCGATGGTGTAGACCGGATGGCCGAAGCCAATGACGATTTCCTTGCGTTCGATGCGCGCGCGGACGTCGGTCTCGGCATCGTCGGGCGTCGCGTAGCGCGAGATGATGTCCATCGCCACTTCGTTGGCGCCGCCGTGCTTGGGTCCGCGCAGTGCCCCGATCGCGCCGGTGATGCAGCTGTGCATGTCCGATCCGGTGCCTGCGATCACGCGCCCGGCGAACGTCGAGGCATTGAACTCATGCTCCGCATACAGGATCAGCGACTTGTCGAGCGCCTCGGCATGCAGCGGGCCCGGTGGTTCGCCATGCAGCAGGTGCAGAAAGTGCTCGGCGATGCTGTCGTCGCCGGTCTCGACGTCAATACGGCGGCCATTGCGGGTGAAGTGCCACCAGTACAGCAGCATCGAGCCAAAGCTCGCCATCAAGCGATCGACGATGTCGCGCGCTTCCGATGCAGGATGGCCATCGCGCTCGGGCAATACCGTGCCAAGCACAGAACAACCCGTGCGCATCACATCCATCGGATGCGCGTTGGCGGGGATCAGTTCCAGTGCTTCCTGCACGATGGCCGGCAGGCCGCGAAG
>JBDSEX010000131.1:0-7899 GCA_039919835.1 Luteimonas sp. | reverse complement strand
CGGAATAGTGGCGCTTACCGCGAAGTCACTTATGTCTGCTCCGTCGTCATGTCTTCAGCCAAGGCCTGTGCTGCGTGTAACTCAACATTTGCTATGGGCGGCAAGATGCAGCTCGAGCAAGATGGTGATTGGTACGTGAGCACTCGGGTTTTGAGTTGCTGGTTTAGTGGCGTTCATCTTGACCTGGAAAAGTTGGGTCGAGTCCCACGAATTACCACTGCGTGTTTTACCCGCGCTAATGATTGTGAAAGCCGTGCATGGGTATCTTTGAATCGGGGTAGTAGTCTGCTGCCGTCGTTACCAGTTGGTGCGATAAACATTCACAGGGAGAGAAACAAAAATGAAACTTCTATTTGCAACCGCTGGCTTGACGGCGGCCATGCTTGCTTCCATTGCAACTGTTCAAGCAGCCAATGAGGTGAATACATCGAGCGCGAATGCCGTGGCTCGTTGCCAAGGTGCACTTCCAAACTATGAGTCGGCCCTGCGCAAGCGGCCGCTTGCCGTCGATAACGTCAGCACGGCATCCGCATTTGTGACTTGTGCGTTCGAAATGCGCGGTGACGCTGGCGCGTTGGCGCATCAGGTCGACGTGTGGTTCGGGAACAACACGGCCTCTCCGCAGAACATCACGTGCAATGGCGTGCAGGGCTACAACGGTGGCTCCGAGGCAAGGGGTAAAACCACCACCGTCCCGGCAAATTCACAGTCGGTGCTTACATGGACCGATGCAGACTTCACTGCAGGCATCGACGGTCTCTTTTCATTGAGCTGCCTGATGCCGGCGGGCACCGGTGTCAATGATACGTATGCTAGCTGGAGCGAAAACGACGCTGACGCACCTCCGGCGCCGTAACGAGTTCCTGCGACAAGCGTTGATGGGCGGCGGCTAACCAAGCCGCCGCCTTTTTTTACAGACGGAGTCCCAGACAAGCAATGGAAACCTTTAAAACAAATCCGGGCAAATCCCGGGCACCGTTGATTCTTGTCGGCCTTGTCGGTTTGGCAGTCATTGCCGGCGCGGTAGTCACTAGTCGGAATGGAAACACCAACCATGAATCAGTGAGTGAGCACGATGCTGCTGGCGTGGAAGCGTCAGGCGCCGAAGCTCCGGACGTGGCGTCCCGCCATCGCTCACCAGGGCCGACGAGGATCGAGATCGGACAATCGGTGGTTGCCGAAAAGCAGGCGCGAAGCAAGAAGATGGACGATGCAAAGAACGCGGTCGCAATGCGCTTCGAGCAAGAGCCGGCGGATGCTCGGTGGTCCGCACAGATGGAAGGCACCCTGCAGGCACTGGCCGACGCACCTAGCTACAAAGAGTCTGGCGTCACGCCTACCGATCTCCGGATCGATTGTCGAACGACCATTTGCAAGGTTACCGCCACGCATCCGTCTTACAGCGCAGCTGCGGATTGGGCCATGCTTTATATGACCAGTTCAGCCGGGCAGCTTCCAAAAAGCTTCACCAACACCACCACCAGCGCTGACGGGACCGGCAGGGTCGAGATCTACGGCCAAGCACGCTGACAAGTCGCCCGCCATGGCAATTTCGGCGTGTTATCCTCGGCCGCGATGCCAGCGTTGGCATGCAGATTCGATTACCCATTGGGAGAAGAAGTAAATGAAGCTTGTCACCAGCTTGGCGGCATTGTGTGTCGTGGCAGCCGCAGCCACCGCGGGTCAGGCCTTTGCCGGCATCGAGAATAACCAGTCCGCGGCCAATGCCGCAGCCCGTTGCAACGGCGCGTTGCCGAGCTTCGAAGGCAATCTCCGCAAGCGGCCGCTCGCGGTCATCAACGAGGGCACGGCGACCGCTTTCGTGACCTGCGCATTTGAAATTGATGACGAGCAGGCCATCAACGGCGCCGATTACTACGGCGCGTATTTCATCAACAAGGGGACTACCGCCTCGACGGTGACCTGCACGGGTGTTTCAGGCATTGAAACCGGTGCGGGCGGTGCAACGGTCGTCATGAAGTCGAAGTCGACGCTGGTGCCTGCAGGCGGCACGACCCAGGCACCTCTGTTCTTCGATTCCGTTACAGACTACGGCGGTGCTGCCATCTACCCGTTGACAGCTATCAGCTGCCAGCTGCCTCCGGGCGTAGGCGTCAACGACACCTACGTTGGCTACCAGACCAACGACGCGATCTGATACGTGTTCAATCACAGGGGCGCCGGCAGCTGCCGGCGTCCCTATTTTTTTGGCCGCATCCATATGCCCGTGAAGAAAACCAGTTCGCCTTCCCTCGGCCGCCGCCCCCTCATTGCAGTTGCCTTGCTCGGGCTGCTGGTCGTCGGCGCCACGGCATATCGCTGGCTCGACTCGAAACAGGAATCGTCAGCAGGACCCACCACCGCAGTGGATTCCAGTGCAATCGAAATCGCATCGGACCGTCGCGACGGTGGGTTTCGCCCAGACACTGGAAATATGAATCCTCTCCCCGATGGGGCCCGTAACCAGGCCCGGATCGCCGCGTTGAGCGCGAAACGCCGTCAGTCCGCCGAAGCCATGGCCAAGCAGAACCAGGCTGCCAGGGATGCGGCCATCCTCACGTTTCGCAACGAACGCGTCGATGCCGCATGGGCAGGTGCCCACGAGGCCACCCTCAATGGAATTGCGGGCAGCGAGGCGATCGCAGGCACTGGAATCCAACCACGTGACAGTGACATCAGCTGCAAGGCGCGGACTTGCCGTATCCAAGCAGAGTTCGCGTCGCGGAGCGAGGCGGAAGATTGGGCATTGATGTTCATGTCCAGCGTAGGGGATTCGTTGCCCTCGTCCGTCGTGACGACAACACCGAATTCCGATGGCAGCGCGACCGTGGAAATCTACGGAACGGCGAGGTGACTGGACCCTCGATCCAACAGTAAAAAAGCGCCGACTAAATCGGCGCTTTTTTTTAGCGACGGGCCGATGGAACTTCGTCAGACAGATTCAAAAATCCCTGCCGCGCCCATCCCGGTTCCGATGCACATCGTGACCAGTCCGTATTTCTGCTGCTCGCGGCGCATGCCATGCACGATGGTGGCGGTGCGGACAGCGCCCGTTGCCCCGAGGGGGTGTCCCAGTGCGATCGCCCCGCCGAGTGGATTGACCTTGCCGGCATCAAGTCCGCAATCACGGATGACGGCCAGGGCTTGCGCGGCGAAGGCTTCGTTGAGTTCGATCCAGTCCAGTTGCTCCTTGGTCAACCCTGCCAGTTTCAGGGCTTTCGGGATGGCTGCGATCGGGCCGATACCCATCACTTCCGGACGCACGCCGGCGACAGCGAAACTGACGAAGCGGGCGAGGGGAGTGAGGCCGTAGTCCTTGATGGCTTGCTCGGACGCAAGCAGCACGCCGGCTGCGCCATCGGACATCTGCGACGAATTGCCCGCAGTGACGCTGCCGCCATTGCGGAACACGGGCCGCAGTCTCGCCAACCCTTCGAGTGAGGTGTCGGCCCGGGGGCCTTCATCGGTATCGATCAGCGCGCGCCTGAGTCGCACGGTGTTGCCCGAAATATCGGGAACGCGCGCAGTGACTTCGTAGGCTGTGATTTCCGACGAGAATGCACCATCGGCGATGGCTTTAAGTGCTTTCTGGTGCGACGCCACGGCGAACGCATCCTGGTCCTCTCGTGAGACGTTCCATTCCTCGGCGACTTTTTCCGCCGTGATGCCCATGCCGTAGGCGATGGCGAGGTTGTCGTCCTGGAAGACCTGCGGACTCATGGCGACCTTGTTGCCCATCATTGGGACCATCGACATCGATTCGACGCCGCCGGCCAGTACGAGGTCCGCCTCGCCCAGGCGGATGCGATCCGCGGCGAGCGCAACCGCCTGCAACCCCGATGAGCAGAACCGATTGATCGTCTGCGCCGCAACCGTGTCGGGCAGCCCGGCCAACAGCACGCCGATACGCCCGACATTCATGCCTTGCTCGCCCTCGGGCATCGCGCAGCCGATGATTGCATCGTCGATATGATCGACATCGATGCCCGGCGCCTGCGCGACCACGCTGCGCAGGACATGCGCCAGCATCTCGTCGGGACGGGTATTGCGGAATACGCCGCGCGGCGCCTTGCCGACCGGGGTGCGGGTCGCGGCGACGATGTAGGCGTCCTGGATTTGGCGGGTCATGGTCGTGTCTCCAAGATGGCAAGTGGAAATCGGAAAATCAGGCAGCGCGGATTTTTTTCGAAAAACCGGTGATTGGGCTTGTCATTCCCGGGAAGCAGGCAGCCCATGCCCGGGCATCCGCAGATCCTGGGAATCGCTCGACTGAAAGCTTCCTGCCGCGGGAATGGCGTGCATTAAAATCTGCCCACTTCCACCTGCCTCCATTCAGTTCCGGAGCGGCTTACCCGTTTTGAGCATGTGCGCGATGCGCTCCTGCGTCTTCGGCATCTGCGCAAGCGCAACGAAATGCTCGCGCTCCAGGCGCAGCAGCCACTCTTCGTCGACGATAGCGCCGCGATCGACTTCGCCGCCGCACAGCACCGTGGCGACACGCGTTGCGATCTCATGGTCGTGCCCGGAAATGAATCGCCCCTCAAGCATGTTGACCAGCATCATCTTGAACGTCGCGATGCCGACATCACCCGCGACCGTGATGTTGCGCGCGGGCATGGGCGGCCTGTAGCCGCTCTCGGCCATCGCAAGCGCCTGCTGCTTGGCGATGTGCAGCAATTCGTGGGCGTTGAACGCCACCACGTCGCCTCCGCGGAGCAGCCCGAGCTCCTTGGCTTCGAGGGCCGATGCGGACACCCTCGCCATCGCTACGGCTTCGAACGCAGGCTTGAGCAGCGCGAACACGTCGCCACCCGGACCTGCGGCCTGCGACGCGCGCAAGGCGAGTTCTTTCAGGCCGCCGCCCGCAGGCAGCAGTCCGACCCCAGCCTCGACCAGCCCGATGTAGCTTTCCAGGCCGGCTACGGTTTTCGCGCTGTGCATCTGGAATTCGCAGCCGCCGCCCAGCGCCATCCCGCGCACCGCGGATACCACCGGCACCAGCGAGTACTTGATGCGCTGGCTGGTGGCCTGGAAGTTCGCAACCATCGCGTCGAACCCTGCGACGTCGCCTGCCTGCAGCAGACCCATCGCCCCCGACAGGTCGGCGCCCGCCGAAAAGGGTTCCTTCGGCTGCCAGATCACCATGCCGCGGAACTGGCGTTCGGCCATCAAGATGGCTTCCTGCAGTCCGGACAGCACGTGGTCCGAGACCGTATGCAGCTTGGTCTTGAACGATGCCACCGCGATGCCGTCGCCGTCGTGCCAAAGGCGAATTCCGTCGTTCTCGAAGACTGTGTCGCCCTGCGCGAACGTCTCGCCCAGCAACGGATCGGGGAACCGCTGGCGGCGATACACGGACAGCGGCGAACGCGGCAGTTTGGCGTTCATGCCGGGGCTGAAGCTGCCCTCGGCCGCATGCACGCCTTCGCGACCATCGAACACCCAGTCGGGCAGCGGTGCGGCACTCATCGCCTTGCCGGCGACGATGTCCTCGGCGATCCACTCGGCGACCTGTTTCCAGCCCGCGGCCTGCCAGGTTTCGAACGGACCCAGTGACCAGCCATACCCCCAGCGAATCGCCAGGTCGACATCGCGCGCCGTCTCCGCGATGTCGCTCAGGTGGTACGCGCTGTAGTGGAACAGGTCGCGGAACACGGCCCACAGGAACTGCGCCTGCGGGTGGGTGCTCTCGCGCAGCTTCGCGAATTTCTCCGCGGGATTTCTTGTCTTGAGTATCTCGACGATTTCCGGTGCGGCCTCGCCTGTGCCCGGACGATAGTCCTGTGCCTTCAGGTCGAGCACCTGGATGTCCTTGCCGACCTTGCGAAAGATGCCTGCTCCTGCTTTCTGTCCCAGCGCGCCCTTCGCAATCAGTGCGTCCAGCCACGGTGGCGACTTGAAATAGCGATGCCAGGGATCCTCCGGCAGCGTGTCGGCCATCGTCTTGATGACGTGCGCCATGGTGTCGAGACCAACTACGTCTGAAGTGCGGTAGGTGGCTGATTTCGGACGGCCGATCAGTGGGCCGGTCACGGCATCCACCTCGTCGAATCCGAGTCCGTGCTCGGCGGTGTGATGGATGGTCGCCAGGATCGAGAAGACGCCGATCCGGTTGCCGATGAAGTTGGGCGTGTCCTTGGCGTAGACCACGCCCTTGCCGAGGGTGGTGACGAGGAACGTCTCCAGGCCTACCAGCACGGCCGGGTCGGTGCACTTGGCGGGAATCAGTTCCGCCAGATGCATGTAGCGCGGCGGATTGAAGAAGTGCACCCCGCAGAAGCGGGCACGCAACTGCTCGGGGAGCACGTCGGCGAGTGCGTTGATGCCGAGCCCCGAGGTATTGCTGGCCAAGACGGCGTGGGCGGGTACGAACGGCGCGATGGTTCGGTACAGGTCCTGCTTCCAGTCCATGCGCTCGGCGATCGCCTCGATGATCAGGTCGCAGCCGCGAAGCAGTTCGAGATCGCTGTCGTAGTTCGCCGGAATGATCCTTTCACCCAACGACTTGCTTGCAAGCGGGGCTGGCGAAAGCTTGCCGAGGTTGGCGATGGCTTTTTGAACGATGCCATTCGGGTCGCCATCCCTTGCCGGGAGATCGAACAGAACCGTGTCGACGCCGGCGTTGGTCAGATGCGCCGCAATCTGCGCACCCATCACTCCCGCTCCCAGAACCGCGGCGCGGCGGACAAGCAGTTTCTCAGACATGTGTTTTATCCGATTGAATTGATTGGAAATTAGTAAGAAGTATCGGGTTATGCCGCCCCGCGCAAGCCCGACGCCGCGAAGAGAACCAGCTCACGCGCCGCGCGTTTGCAATGCGCCAGGTCGTCGCCCGCGGCCAGGCGCTTGTTGTGACCAAAATCCGCCATCGCGTAAGTCAGTGCACCCGCGACGAAATCCAGTCGCCAGCCGAGGGTTTCACGCGAGACATGGGGCAGCGTCGCCGAGATCGCCTTCGAGAACTCACGCATGACATGACCGTAATGCTCGGAAACGAACTGCCGTAGGCGCTCGTCCTTTTCCGCATAGGCGCGTGCCAGAACGCGCACGAAGGCTGACCCGCCATGCCGGTCGAGGCTCAATGCAAGCGCCGGTTCGATGAACGCAGCCAGGATCGCTTCGAGATCGCCAGGTTGCTGCTCTCCTGCGGCCTGGAGCGCCCCCAGACGTCGTTCCGACAGCTCGTCAAGACGTCGCCGGAACACCTCGTTGACCAGGTTCTCCTTGCTGCCGAAGTGGTAATTCACTGCTGCAATGTTGACGTCGGCGCGGCTGGTGACTTCACGCAGCGATGTGCCGGCGAAGCCCTGCTGGGCGAACAGAGACTCGGCTGCGCCGAGGATGCGGTCCTTTGTGCTGAACTGGGTTCCGGCCACGGCGCTGATGCCTCAAATCACTGATTGAAACGTTCGATTGAATCATGCCTCAGCTGGAAGCCGTGATCAACCGAAATCCGGCAAATAGGGGTGTACGCAGGGTGACAGGTCCGTTAAAATTCCCTTCGGAAGTTGTCCTAAGCCCGTGTTTTAACGCGGAATTTCATGTAACCTCGCCCCTCTCCAGACGCAGCAGCGTCTCGGGGCCCTTATCTCGGAGCAACCCCATGGCGCTGGAGCGCACCCTGTCCATTGTCAAACCCGACGCCGTCGCCAAGAACGTCATCGGTGAAATCTATTCCCGTTTCGAGAAAGCCGGCCTGAAGATCGTGGCCGCGAAGATGAAGCATCTCTCGCGCAAGGAGGCGGAAGGTTTCTACGCCGTGCATCGCGAACGTCCCTTCTTCAGCTCGCTGGTCGAATTCATGAGTTCCGGGCCAGTCATCGTGCAGGTGCTGGAAGGAGACAATGCCGTTGCCAGGCATCGTGACCTGATGGGTGCCACCAACCCAAAGGAAGCGGC
>JBDSEX010000127.1:0-2717 GCA_039919835.1 Luteimonas sp. | reverse complement strand
CCACATCGCCGCGCTGCAAGCCTGTGAGCAAGAGCGCGAGATTCGCGCTCTGTTCCACCACGACGTGCAACGGGTACGGCGTGGCCAGTGCCTCGCGCGAGCGGCGCGTTTCCAGCACCTGCCGCGGTTGCACGACGACTGCATGCAGCCACTCCGGCGCTGGCAACATGATCATGCGCGTGGTCGTCGCCAGCACAACGCCACCGAGCAGCATCGGTGCGACGTTGTCGCCCTGGCGGCTGCCGCTGGACACCGATTCGCCGTCCAGCGCGAACGGATACAGGGCTTCGCGCGGCAGCGGCGCATCCAGCAATGCGTTGGCGGCGACCAGCGCCGCGACACAGGACGCGGCCGAGCCGCCGAGTCCCGAGCCCATTGCGATGCCTTTCTCCAGTTCCAGCTCGAAACCGAAGCTGCAATCCAGGTGCGCACGCAGCGACAGCAACGCGCGTCCGGCGGTGTTGCGCCCGCTATCCAGCGGCAACGCCATTGCGACGTCAAACAGCCGCTCATCCTGGGCCTGTCCGAGGGCGCGGATGGCGCGAATGCGGACCACCGGTTCGTCGATGCGGCGCACGATGGCGACATCGCGCGGGCCGATGATCGAATGCCCGAGGATGTCGAAGCCGACACCGATGTTGCCGACGCTGGCCGGCGCAAACGCACGCGCCTGTGAAACCGGGTCGTTCATCGGCGCGCTTCCAGCGAACTCGCGATCGCCGGCCCATCACCCAACGCTCCGGAGGCCGCCACCTGCGGACCAGAGTCTTGAGCCTCCACGACCACCGGGTGGTCCGCATGGGGATCGATGCGGAACGGCGCGAGGTTGCCGGGGGGCTTCGGGGTCCTGCCTGCCTGCGTGCCAGCCAGCGCGCACACGCCGATGCGTGCGCGTCCGTCACCAACACGTCGCGTGGTATGGCGCAGGGCCCGTCCGTGCGCACTGGCCGTCTGCACGCGCTCCCGCATCACAGCGTTGCGCCCCTCCAGCCGCCCGAGGACTCCATCACGGTTGATGTGTTGCAAGAATTGCGGCACCAGGTCCTCCACGTCGAACTCGTCCACCGATGGTGCGCGCCCGGCTTCGCGGTCGGCCGGCTCCATGCGTGCGTCCTATTCCATCGTCACCAGATGGAACGTGTTGCGGCCGTTGCCCTTGGCAACATACAACGCTTTGTCCGCATACCACATCAGTTCTTCCGCGTTGGTGGCGCGCAGGCACAAGGCGATGCCGATGCTGGTGGTGATGGTGGTGTCGGCACCGTCGACCTGGCTTGGACGGCTGACGCAGCCGATAAGTTTGCGGGCAATGACTTCGGCACCCTGCGCTGTGGCGGCGTCTTCCACCAGCATCACGAATTCGTCGCCGCCCAAGCGCGCGACCAGATCCTCGGTTCGCACGCAGGTCGACAAGCGCTGGGCGAAATCCTTGAGCACCGCATCGCCGGCAAGGTGCCCGAGACTGTCGTTGATGCGCTTGAAATAATCGATATCCATGTAGAGCAGCGCGACGGGCGTCCCGTGCCGGCGGCTGCGCGCCAGCGCCAGCAACAGGCGTTCGTCGAACTGGCGGCGATTGGCCAGGCCGGTGAGGCTGTCCACCCGCGCGAGGTTTTCGAGTTCCTGCTGGCTGGCTTTCAGCGATTCTTCGGCGATCACGCGCTGGGTGACATCGCGCCCTGCGTAAATGACGTCCGGCCCTCCCTTGTCGTCGACTGCCGGTATCAATCGGCCGACCGCCTCGAGCCAGACGTCATACCCGCCCTTGTGCCGCACGCGATAAAGCGTGGTGTACGGAATGCCATCGGCCAGCAGTTGCGCCATTTCCTGGCGTTGCCTTGGACGATCGTCGGGATGCACGAGATCCCAGCGCGTCTTCAGCAGTTCGCCCGGCTCCCAGCCCAGGATGTCCTTTGACGACGGCGAGACATACAGCCGTTGCCCGTCGGCGCGCATCCGGATGACAACATCGTGCGAGTAGTCCGCGAGCATCCGGTAGTGCGCTTCGCTGTACCGAACCTTGGCAGCCAGGCGTGAACGCTCGGCCATCATCAGTGCGACCGGAAAGGTCAACAGGCAGGCGGCGAGGATATACGCCTGGACCATGAAAATGAGATGGAACGCGTTGGCACCCGGCACCAGGTGCATGGGTCCAGACCCGAGGGTTGTTGCTGCCGTGGCGATGATGGCAAGGACGGCAACCCCCATGACGACTCCGGCGAACCGGTGCCGCAAGGCGGCCCACAGAAGCGGCAGGAACGCGAGATACAGCAAGGGATACCGGGGCTGCGCGAAAATGCTGCCGACCACCAGTGCGATCAGCAGCATGCTGACGGCAAAGTGGACGCGTTTGCCGGGGCGCCCCAGCAAGCCACTGCCTTGTGCATGCGCGACGGCGGTCAGAGTGCCGACAAACACAGCGCCCATGACATGGGCCCCGTACCAGACACTGAAATTGCCCAGGAAGGAAGTATCGCCGGTGCCCCGCGTCAGCATGGCCGCAAGCAGTGCGGTGAACCCGCAGGCCACCAGCGTGCTGAGCGTGGCAATGCGGCCTGCTCGAAGGTCCGGCTGATGGATGTCGGCGACTCGGCTGCGTACCACGCCGGCGATCACCAGGGTTTCCAGCACGTTGAGGCCGGTGAACGCGACTGATCGCCACGCATCGAGACCGGCGAACCAGTGCGCGAATATGCCGGCGAAGGACACGGCGATCA
>JBDSEX010000032.1:0-4281 GCA_039919835.1 Luteimonas sp. | reverse complement strand
AACCGTGTATGTGGTGGGCGGCAATGTCCACCAGGGCGTCACAATGCGCCTGCTGCCCGTGAACCGCAGTGGATCGTTCTGGGCGCTACCGCAACGGCTGGGTCCGGAGTCCGCGTGCTCACCGGATTCCGTGGCGTCCTGCAACTTCAATCGCCTCGACTGGGCTGTGCTGTTGAAACTGAAGTCGCCTGGCGCGCTCGCACAGCTCCCGCGCGCAATGCAGGACATCCGATCAACGATGCCGTCGCCGATGCCATCGACAAGGTGTTGCGTCAACTGCGTGGTAGGCGCGAATCCGCCGGTACCGCGGTGTGTTGTTCCGCAGCGTCGTTAGGCCTTGACCGGTCGCGTGGAAGCCCTTTCGTTCACGGGATGGCAGCACCATCGCGCAGTGCGCCCAAGGGGAGACGAGCAACGCTCAATAGCGCAGGGCGCAATCCGGCGAACCGGGCCAAAAAAAACCAATTGGATGTCCGTCTCCGCGGGAACGAGCTCTCCTGCGAGGTGACCGATCAGCGCGAACCGCCTGCGCCGACGAATGCGGTCAATGCCTTGCCCAACGCAGGATCCTCGTCGATCGAATTGTGCGTCGCGCCGGGCAGGGCGATGACCTGTGGTTTCTTCTTCATCGCTGCGATCAGGCGATCCGTGCTCGTGGCAGGTATGACTTCGTCCTTGCCCGCCCGCACCACCAGCACGGGGCCCTCGTATTTTTTCAGGTAAACGGCCGTGTCGTAGCGATCCTGCATCAACCAGCGCACCGGCAGCCACGGGTAATGCGACTGCGCAACGCTGGTGATGCTGTCGAATGGCGTGATCAGGGCGAGCTTCGCCACGGGTCGTTGTGTCGCGACGTAACTCGCGACGCTGCTGCCGAGGCTGCGGCCGATCACCGTGATGGGTGCGCCCTGCTGCCGCGCCTTGACCTGGTCGAACACCGCCAGGGCGTCGGACAGCAGCGCTTCCTGGCTGGGCGTGCCCTCGCTGGCGCCATAGCCGCGATATGGCACCAGATAGACGCTGCTGTGCGGAAACCACCGCGCGAACTCATCGCGCATGTTCTCGATGCGTTCCGCGTTGCCGCCGAAATAGATCACCGCCCCGGGCTGGCCGATATTCACCAGCCAGCCGTTGAGCATCACGCCATTGCGGGCGATGCCGAAGTCGGTGTCCTTGGCATCGGCTTTCGTCAGCTGCGGGTAGTACAGCAGCTCGCTCTGCCTGGAGTACATCCACGCGCAGACGCCTGCGTAGGCCAGGACGGCCAATGCCAGCAGCGCGAGGATCAACTTGCGTACGGTCATGTCAACTCCGAACTGTTTTTTGTGCTGCTTCAAAGGCCACTAGTTGTTCCGGCGTCGCCTCGTCCTGGTGCCTGGCTTTCCATTGCGCGAACGGCTCGCCGTAAACCGCTTCGCGCGCCGCGTCCCTGGTCATCGCGAGGCCGCGCGATTCGGCCGCTTCGCGATACCAGTCGGAGAGGCAGTTCCGGCAGAAGCCGGCGAGGATCATCAGGTCGATGTTCTGCACGTCGGGACGTTGCTGCATGAGGTGTTGCAGCAGGCGACGGAACGCTGCGGCTTCGATGGCGGTGGTGTCGTGAGCGGTCATGGCGGGTCTGCTTCTGCAGGAGCGGCCACGCTTATCAAGGGCGTGGTCGCGCATAAAAATGGTGTGCGGCGTATCGAATCGGGGACAATGCCCGTCCGGTGACTCTAGCGCCATCCTACGCATGACCGCAAAGATCCTCGACGGCAAACGCATCGCCGAAGACCTGCTGGACACCCTCAAGGTGCAGGTCGACTTACGTGTCGCAGGAGGCAAGCCGCGGCCGGGGCTGGCGGTCGTGCTGGTCGGCAGCGATCCCGCGTCCCAATCGTATGTGCGCAACAAGCGCCGTGCCGCCGACAAGGTCGGCATCCAGGCCTTCGACCATGACCTGCCGGCGGGCACCTCCGAGAGCGAATTGCTTGTGCTCATCGACGCACTCAATTCAGATGACGCCGTCCACGGCATCCTGGTCCAGCTGCCTTTGCCGGGCATTCCGGATGCCACGCGGCTGATCCACCGCATCGATCCGCGCAAGGATGTCGATGGCTTCCATCCCGAAAACGTCGGCCACCTTGCGCTACGCCAGTTCGGCCTGCGGCCATGCACACCGCGCGGCATCACCACGCTGCTGGGCTACACCGATCGCCCGGTGCGCGGGCAGAACGCCACCATCGTCGGTGTCAGCAACCACGTTGGCCGCCCGATGGCGCTGGAACTGCTGATCGCCGGTTGCACGGTCACCAGTTGCCACAAGTTCACGCCGCCGGCGGTGCTGGAGCAATCGATCCGCGGCGCTGACATTCTTGTCGTCGCGGTCGGGCGGGCGGGCTTGATTCCAGGCGAATGGGTCAAGCCGGGAGCGGTGGTGATCGACGTGGGCATCAATCGGCTGGATGACGGGCGATTGGTGGGCGATGTGGGCTACGCAGCCGCCGCCGAACGGGCGAGCTGGATCACACCCGTACCGGGCGGCGTAGGGCCGATGACGGTAGCGACGTTGATGCAGAACACGTTGGAGGCGGCCGAGAGCTTTTCTTAGGCACGGCTTTGGCCGCGAGCTTTACCGGCGACGCGTAAACCGAGCAAGTGACTCTCCCCACGCGCGGCGGCGCGGTTAGGCAACACGGGATCGACACGGTTACAATGGCGCGCTTCATCCCCACTGGCCCGCCCATGCTGCGCATCCAGGCTGAAGCGCTCACCTACGACGACGTGTCCCTCGTCCCCGCGCATTCGACCGTCCTGCCGAAGGACGTCTCGCTCGCCACGCG
Organism: Luteimonas sp.; assembly: GCA_039919835.1. Classification (GTDB taxonomy): domain Bacteria; phylum Pseudomonadota; class Gammaproteobacteria; order Xanthomonadales; family Xanthomonadaceae; genus JALYOU01. Next base: position 1,459 of record JBDSEX010000032.1, on the reverse strand, counting down.
CCTGACGCGGGATCTGCACCTCAACCTGCCGATCCTCGCCGCCGCGATGGACACCGTCACCGAAGCCCGCCTCGCCATCGCCATGGCGCAACTCGGCGGCATCGGCATCGTCCACAAGAATCTGTCGCCCGAACGCCAGGCCGCGCAGGTTGCGATGGTCAAGAAATTCGAAGCCGGCGTGATCCGCGAACCGTTTACCGTGGGCCCTGAAACCACCATCGGCGAAGTGCTCAAGCTCACCCGTGCGCGCAACATTTCCGGGGTGCCGGTGGTAGACGAAGGTGGTCAGCTGGTCGGTATCGTCACCGGCCGCGACATGCGCTTCGAGAAGAAGCTCGACGATCCGGTGCGCCACATCATGACCAAGAAGGAACGCCTGGTGACGGTGCGCGAAGGTGCCTCCGATGACGAGGTTATCGGGTTGCTGCACAAGCACCGGATCGAGAAGGTGCTCGTGGTTAACGACGACTTCGCGTTGCGCGGCCTGATCACGGTCAAGGACATCCAGAAGGCGCACGACAACCCGAATGCGGCCAAGGATTCGTCCGAGCGTCTGCTGGTCGGTGCTGCCGTCGGTGTCGGCGGAGATACGGAACAGCGCATCGAAGCGCTCGCGGCCGCTGGCGTGGACGTGATCATCGTCGACACCGCGCACGGCCACGCGCAGGGCGTCATCGACCGCGTCGCGTGGGCGAAGAAGCGGTTCCCGAAACTGCAGGTGATCGGCGGCAACATCGTCACCGGCGATGCGGCGCTGATGTTGATGGATGCCGGCGCCGATGCCGTCAAGGTCGGCGTCGGTCCGGGCTCGATCTGCACCACGCGCATCGTCGCCGGCGTCGGCGTCCCGCAGATCACCGCAGTGTCGATGGTGGCCGAAGCCTTGCAGGACCGCATTCCGTTGATCGCCGATGGCGGCATCCGTTTCTCCGGCGACATCGGCAAGGCGATCGCTGCAGGCGCGTCTACGGTGATGGTCGGCGGCCTGTTCGCGGGGACCGAGGAAGCACCGGGCGAGATCGAACTGTTCCAAGGCCGCAGTTACAAGAGTTATCGCGGCATGGGTTCCCTGGGCGCGATGGAGAAAGGATCCAAGGATCGCTATTTCCAGGACACATCCGACGCCGACAAGCTCGTGCCCGAAGGCATCGAGGGCCGCGTCCCGTATCGCGGCCCACTGAGCGCAGTCGTGCATCAGTTGGCCGGTGGCCTTCGAGCGACGATGGGCTATGTCGGCTGCGCGACCATCGAGGAGATGCGCACCAAACCATCGTTCGTTCAAGTGACGGGTGCGGGCCAGCGCGAGAGCCATGTGCATGACGTACAGATCACCAAGGAACCGCCGAATTACCGGATGGGTTGAGTTACTCACTAAAAGTAGATCGTCATTCCCGCGCAGGCGGGAATCCAAGGACGTTCAAACGGTCATCGCAGCCACACAGAAGGTCCATGGATTCCC
>JBDSEX010000017.1:0-6735 GCA_039919835.1 Luteimonas sp. | reverse complement strand
TCGCCGAATCGGTGTCGAAAACCGGCCGCTGCGTGATCGTGCACGAAGCGCCGAAGACCGCCGGGTTCGGCGCCGAAATCGCCGCGCGCCTGGCCGAGGAATCGATGTACGACCTGGTCGCGCCGGTGCAACGCGTGACCGGCTACGACACGCACATCCCGCTGTTCCGCCTGGAAATGAAATACCTGCCGAGCGTCGACAAGATCGTCGCCGCGGTTAAACGCACGCTTGCCGCAAGCTAAAGGATCGATGATGGCCGACACGAAATCCTTCCACCTCCCCGACCTCGGCGAAGGCCTGCCCGACGCCACCATCGTCGACTGGTTCGTCAAGGTCGGCGACGTCATCAAACTCGATGAGCCGCTGGTGTCGATGGAAACGGCCAAGGCCATCGTCGAAGTGCCGTCGCCGTTTTCCGGCAAGGTGCTGTCGCTCGCCGGTGGCGAAGGCGATGTCATCGTCACCGGCAGCGTGCTGGCCGAATTCGAGATCGACCCGTCGCTGCCGCAACGCGCGGCGGGACAGGACACCGGGCATCACCATGCACCGCAACCTGCCAAAGGCGTCGGCAGCGATGCGCCTGGCAAGGACAAGGTGGTCGCTTCGGACGACGGCGGCGTGATCAGCGACGCCGGCACGGCTCCACCGAAAGGCGTCCCTGGCGACGCGCGCGAGGACAGCGGTACCGTGGTCGGGGCCATGCAGTCATCGGATGCGGTGCGCAGCGAGTCCGCGGTCGCGGTCGGAGGCGTCAAGGCGATGCCGGCGGTACGCGCGCAGGCACGCAAGCTCGGTGTCGACATCGCACGCGTGCGCGGCAGCGGCGCCGACGGCGTGGTGACGATGGAGGACGTGAAGCGTGCGGCGGCCGATGGATCGGCAAAACCTGGTGGCGCGATCTCCGGACAAGCTCGTCCTGGTCCTGTTGAAGGTCGCCAAACGTTGAATGAGCGGATGCCGGTGCGGGATGCAGACCACCGCACTGCCCTGTCCGCCACCGGAAAACCGATGCGAACACAATCGCCGTCGACGCCGGCCAGTGGCCAGCCGGAACAACTCAAGGGCGTGCGCCGCAACATGGCGCGCGTCATGGCCGATGCGCACGCGAAGGTCGTGCCGACCACGCTCAGCGACGACGCAGACGTCCACGCCTGGACGCCGGGCAACGACCTCACCGGCCGCCTGGTGCGTGCGATCGTGTTCGCGGCGAAGACCGTGCCCCCGCTGAATGCGTGGTTCGACGGGGAGAAACTGACCCGCACCTTGCACCCGCATGTCGATATCGGCATCGCCGTCGATACCGATGACGGCCTGTTCGTACCTGCGCTGCGCAACGCCGACATCCTGGATGCGCGCGGCGTGCGCGAAGGCATCAATCGCCTGCGCCTGCAGGTCGAGGACCGCAGCATCCCGGCGTCGGAACTCAGCGGTTACACGATCTCGCTGTCGAACTTCGGCATGTTCGCCGGCCGCTACGCGACGCCGATCGTCGTGCCGCCGTGCGTGGCGATCATCGCCGCCGGCCGTGGCCGCCACCAGATCACGCCGGTCATCGGTGGCTTCGAGTCGCACAAGGTGATTCCGTTGTCGGTGACGTTCGACCATCGCGCGTGCACCGGCGGCGAAGCAGCGCGCTTCCTGAAGGCGATGCTGGACGACCTGGCGCGCGCGCATTGATGCACAGGGTGCACGCGTTGTTCCACCAGATATCTGGAAGCGGCCGGTTTCAACCCGCCGTCAGGTGAGCACACTCGGTGGGCCTGGGCCCACCCAACGGAGCACGGGATGACACACCGCAGCCGGCTTGCAGGCTTCATCATCGATTGCCACACGGATGACTTCGATGGCGTGGCGACATTCTGGAGTGATGCATTGGGCCTGCCCATCGTCGATCCGGACGCCGGGGATGGCGGCGCCGTGTATGCGCAACTGCAGGATGGCCCGGGCGACCTGCACATCGAGCTGCAACAAGTCGCGCACGCATCGCGCGTGCACCTGGACATTGAAAGCGACGACATCGACGCCGAAGCCGACCGGCTCGAACGACTCGGCGCCAAACGCATCGGCTTCATCAAGCGCTGGTGGGTGATGGAAGCGCCGAGTGGACAGCGTTTCTGTGTCGTGAAGATGCATCATCCCGAGCGTGGCGCAACGCCGAACCAGTGGGATTGATCCATGCATTCCCTTGTGAGAAGTCCGGTTAAACGCGGCGCATACAAGGTTTTCGGCGGGGTGCCACACAGCTCGAGTCGAGCAACGGAACTGTTGCTACACCCAAGCTACGGATTAATCCGCAGGGTCAGCTAACAGTTTCGCGAAGCTGCTCCATCAGCCGCAGCTCGCGGCGACGCGCTTCCAGCAACGCCATGGTGATCTGGGCAAGCGATTCCAGGGCAACGCGCTGGGACTCGGTCAAGGTACGAGGCTGCCGGTCGATCACGCAGAGCGTCCCGATGGCCTCGCCATCCGAGGTCACCAGCGGCGCGCCCGCATAGAAGCGGATGCCGGGCGGGCCGGTCACCAGCGGCGAATCGGCGAAGCGCGGATCGGCGCTGGCGTCGCGCACTTCAAGCAGTTCCAGTGGCGTCTTGATCGCGTGGTTGCACAACGAGCGTTCGTTGGGCACTTCTGCAACGTCCACACCAGTGCGTGCCAGGAAATACAGCCGGTTGCGATCGACCAGCGAGACGAGTCCGATCGGCGTGCCGCACAAGAGGCTGGCGACCTGCACGACCTGGTCGAACATGGCTTGCGGCGGCGTGTCGAGAACGTCGAACGACGCGAGCGCATGCAATCGCGATGTTTGATCCGTGGTGGCGGTGGTGGCAATCACTGGATGTCCCGTCGGGAAGGCGGTGGAGTCTGGCAACCCCCGGCAGCGTGCACAAGCCGCGCGCCGTCTGAATGTTCATTCACGTGAACACTGCCTGCACCGGCCGTCGCCGTCGCAAAGCACCGTGAACACCACCGCACGTGGGCAGTGTCGAACGCGTCACGCAGGCGATGCGCCGCGGGTGAATGCTGGGATCAGGAAGTCAGGCAGCAGACAATGTCGTCGCGAGCGCGAGCTCGACCCACCAGCTCAAGCATTTCCGCCTCCGGGCAGCAGCAGGTGCAAGGCGTCCACCACGTCGTCTGCCACGACGCCAACTCCCAGCTCGCCTATCGTCACCCCACCAAGCTGCAGGCTTGGCGGGGCTTGGCCGCGCAGCTGGCTGGCATCTGTCTTGAGAAGCGCGATCCGTTGCCCCGCTTCCTTCGGCGAATCGAACCCGCTGCTCTGCACCAGCAAGCGGCCGTCGCCGCCATGCAGCTTGAAATAAAACTTGCCGTCGGCGTCGCGGTACTGCTTGAACAGTGGAAGCGAGCCCTTCGCACCGGCGATCTTCGCGTCGGTGGCGCCGTGTGCGTCCAGTGCCCTCAATCCCACCGCAGTGCGTAATGTTGCAATGAAGGGCGTGGCGTAGCGGGCGCGCAGGCGCTGGGCACCATCACGCAGCTGTCGTTCGATGCTGGCAGGGTCGGCGATCAGCGTCTCGTAGCGCTCGCGCATGGGTGTGACTTCGGCATCAATGCGCTCGAACAACGCCTGCTTGGCAACGCCCCAGCCGATGCCCTCGGCGAAGGCAATGCGCATGGCAATGGTTTCGTCCGCGGTCGCGAAGGCCTGGTACAGCTGGAACACGTTCGAGCTGTCGGCATCCTTGGCCTCACCCGGCGCGCGCGAGTCGGTGACGATCGAATAGATCAGCTTCTTCAACTGCTCGCGCGGCGCGAACAAGGGAATCGTGTTGTCGTAACTCTTCGACATCTTGCGGCCGTCCAGGCCGGGCAAGGTCGCGACCTGCGCTTCGATCACCGCTTCCGGCAAAGTGAAATAGTCCGTGCCAGCCGGTTCGCCGTAGAGGTGGTTGAAACGCTGGCCGAAATCGCGCGCCATCTCGATGTGCTGCACCTGGTCGCGCCCGACAGGCACCTTGTGCGCGTTGAACAACAGGATGTCGGCCGCCATCAGCACCGGATACATGAAGAGTCCCGCGTTGACGCCGGCATCGTCGTCCTCGCCCTCGCCGCGGTTCTTGTCGACGGCCGCCTTGTACGCATGCGCACGATTGAGCAGGCCCTTGCCGGCGACGCAGGTAAGCAGCCAGGTCAGTTCGGGAATTTCTGGAATGTCGGACTGGCGATAGAACCAGACCTTTCCGGGATCGAGCCCGCACGCCAGCCAGCTCGCGGCGATCTCCAGCGTCGAGCGCTGCACGCGCGCGGGATCCTGCACCTTCACCAGCGCGTGGTAGTCGGCCAGGAAATAGAAACTTTCGACGTTCGATGCCTGCGAGGCCGCGATCGCCGGCCGGATGGCGCCGACGTAATTGCCGAGATGCGGCGTGCCGGACGTGGTGATGCCGGTGAGGATGCGGGTCGGGGTGGAGGTCATTGGAGGCCGTCGGATTGCTGCTGGACCCAGTTTACCTGCTGCCCGGAACGGGGCTTGCCACTGCGCACCTTGGCGTGTTGAAGGCCATTCGATGCACGCAGCCACGGATTTGGTCCCATGCATTCCACCCGGCTTCTCTGTACGAGCGACGGACGTCGCGACTTGTCATGTGAGTCGCGAGTCCGTCGCTCCTACGCAAGCAGGGGGGCGTCCGCCGCGCGTTCGCACGTTGCTAACCCCACCGAAGTCATCCGCCCGTTTCCACCGTCACTTTCCGAGGAGTGACGATCATGTTCCGCAAATTACTGCTGTTGAGTACCGCCCTGCTCGCCGCGGCCGCCTGCATGCCGCTGTCGGCGACGTCGCTGGTCGACATCGACCTGATCGACCGCGACAGCGGGCAATGGCTGCCCGAATACACGCATCGCGGCCGCATCTACGTGCCGGGCGTGCCCGGGAACCGTTACGGCGTCCGCCTGACCAACACCAGCGGCGAGCGCGTGCTGGTGGTGTTGTCGGTCGATGGCGTCAACGCGGTGAGCGGCAAGACCGCGCATCCGGCGCAGACCGGCTACGTGCTGGCGCCATGGCAAAGCACCGAAATCAACGGCTGGCGCAAATCGCTGGACGATGTCGCGCAGTTCTACTTCACCGACCTGCCCGACAGTTATGCGGCGCGCACGGGGCGTCCGGACAACGTCGGCGTGATCGGCATCGCCGTGTTCCGCGAACGGCAGCAATACATTCCCTATCCGCAATCCGTCGGCCCCCCGGTCGCGCGCGATGATGCGCGAGGCAACCGTGCCGAAGGAAAGGCATCCGTGCGTTCCGCCGCGCCCTCACGCGAAGCATCGGCGGCGGCCGACGCGGCATACGGCGGGGAAAGTCAGCCGCGCCTCGGCACCGGGCACGGTGCGCGCGAATGGGCGCCGGTGGGACAGACCGATTTCGTTCGCGCCAGCCGCTCGCCGGTGCAGGTCACGCAGCTGCGTTACGACGACATGGATGCGCTCGCCGCCATGGGCGTCTTGCCGCGGCCGCAACCCTACTGGGGCCGCGACGAACCGCGCGCGTTTCCTGGGAGTTTCGCGGCGGATCCACCGGCCTGGTGAGACAAGACTCCGCTGCAAAAAAAAACGGGCCGGATTGCTCCGGCCCGTTCTTGTTTTTTGACGCGCACTGCGGCGCATTCAGTGCTCGAAGGTCTTGCTCAGCACTTGCCGTCTTTACAGTCTTCAGCCTTGTCTTCGACCTTCTCGCCGACCTTCTGCACGTCCTTGCCGGCACCCGCCATCGTGTTGCAGGCAGTCAGGGTACCCATCGAAAACATGGCCAGCAGCATCACGGTGATCAAACGCTTCATCGGGTTCTCCTCTCACTAAAAAGATTGGGCCGCGGGTGCGCATCTGCACGGCCCCGCGAGGCTATGGAAACCCATCGGGCTGTGAAGCCGACGTGCAATCCAGCGTTGATCATGGCGCGCGCCGTGTAACGGCTGGTGAACAAGGGCAGCGGAATATTCCAGCACTCTCCAAAAAAGCGTTTGCCGGCCTTTCAATCCCGCATCAAGGTTGATTTGCCAAACAGGCTCTCGACCAGATCGACCGACAGTTCCGCCGTGCCGTTGCCGTTGTCCAGCGCCGGATTGAGTTCCATGATGTCGAGCGATGCCATGCGGCCGGTGTCGGCGATCATTTCCATCACCAGCTGCGCTTCGCGATAGTTCGGCCCGCCCGGAATGGTGGTGCCGACACCGGGCGCAATACTCGGGTCGAGGAAGTCCACGTCGAAGCTGACGTGCAGGTGCGTGTTGTCATCGACGCCTTCCAGCGCGGCTTCCATGGTGCGCTTCATGCCGACCTCGTCGATGTAACGCATGTCGTACACGTCGAGACCGTATTGCTTGATGAGCTGCTTTTCGCCCGGGTCGACGGAGCGGATGCCGATCTGCCGGATCATCTCGGGTGTCAGCGCAGGTTTGCTGCCACCGAGCTGCGTCAGCGCATCGGGCCCGATCCCGCAGACACAGGCCACCGGCATGCCGTGGACATTGCCGGACGGCGTCACGTCGTGGGTATTGAAGTCGGCGTGCGCGTCGAGCCACAACACCCGCAGCTGCTTGCCTGTCTCCAGGCAATGTCGCGCGACGGCGGTCAGCGAACCGATCGCGAGGCAATGATCGCCGCCGAGCAGGATCGGCAGGCGGCCCTGTCGCAATTCCGCGCCCATCGCGTCCATCACCTTGCGATTCCAGGCGACGACTTCGTCGAGGTGGCGATAGCCTTCCACCGGCGCCT
>JBDSEX010000320.1:0-3654 GCA_039919835.1 Luteimonas sp. | reverse complement strand
AGAGCCCTTCAAGGAAGCGATGGTGCAGCAGGTCAGCCGCCTGCTGCAGTTCTTCTACGCGGGCAGCGAATACAACCGCGTCGACCAGATCGTGTTGGCCGGCGGCTGCGCCTCGATCCCGGGCGTTTCAGAGTTGCTCGAAGAGCAGCTGGGCGTGCCGTCGATCGTCGCCAATCCGCTCGCGCACATGACGCTGGGACCGCGCGTGCAGGCGCACGCACTGGCGCAGGACGCACCGGCGTTGATGATTGCGTGCGGCCTGGCCTTGAGGAGTTTCGACTGATGGCCAGAATCAACCTGCTGCCGTGGCGAGTGGAACGGCGCAAGCAGCGCCAGCAAGCGTTCTACACGATGCTCGGCTTGTCGGCGCTTGCGGCCGCGCTGCTGTCGTTCTTCATCATCATGTACTTCAATGGCCAGATCAGCGGCCAGAACGCGCGCAACGCCTATCTGCAGGGCGAGATCGACAAGGTCCAGAAGCAGATCGACGAGATCAAGCTGCTTGACGAGAAGAAGGCCCGACTGCTGGCGCGCAAGGCAGTGATCGAAAAGCTGCAGGTCAACCGCTACCAGATGGTCCACCTGTTCGATTCGCTGGTGCGGACCATTCCCGACGGTGTCGTGTTGACCTCGATCAAGCAGGAAGGCGAATTGCTGACGCTGGCAGGGCGCTCGCAATCCAACACCCGCGTGGCCACCTACATGCGCAACCTGGAGGGCTCGGGATGGATGACCAGTCCGGACGTGACCGTGATCGAAGCAAAGAGCGCCGGTGACAAGGCCGTAGCGGCCACTGCGGTCGCGAGCAACAACACACTGCCCTATGCCTTCACGCTGCAGGTGACGCTGGCCAACCCGAACGCGCCGAAGGAAGGCGAGACGGTGACGCCAGGGATGCCGCTGCCGCCAGGCGCCACGCCTGCGCCGGCCGCCGCCCCGGTGCCTGCCACGCCGGCTGTTGCACCTGCGGCGGGAGGAGCCACATCGTGAGCAATAAAAAGATCTCGCTGAAGGAACTGGACTTCAACAACATGGGGTCCTGGCCGCAGCAGGCCAAACTTGGCTTTTCCGTGATTATTGCGTTGCTGATCGTGTTTCTGTCCTACTGGTTCTTCGTGCGCGACAAACGCGAGGAGCTGGCCGGATTGGAAAGAGCCGAGACTGATCTGCGCATGACATTCGAAAAGAAGCAGGGCGAGGCGGCCAACCTTGAGCCGCTCAAGTTGCAGCTCGCGCAGATGGAGCAGGCCCTGCAGCAGATGCTGCGGCAGCTGCCCAGCAAGACCGAGATGCCTGACCTGATCGTCGATATTTCGCAGACCGCACTCGCGACCGGCATCCAGAACGAACTCTTCCAGCCCGGCCCGGAAACGCCGCAGGAATTCTATGCGGAGAAACCCATCGAGCTGGCCATGGTCGGCACCTATCACCAGTTCGGAGCTTTCGTCAGTGGCGTGGCTTCACTGCCGCGCGTGGTCATCATGACGATGCACGACATTTCGCTGGAGCCCCGCGACAAGGGGGCTCCGATCACGCCGGACAGCAGCCTTGAGCTCAAGGGCACGGTCAAGACCTATCGCTATCTCGATGAAAGCGATACGCCGGCAGCGCCGACAGACGGGACTGCGACCCCGGCCGCCACGCCAGCGCCTGCAGCAGGAGGCAAATAATGGCTATGCAGCATCTGGTCAAGCTGGGCGTCGTTTCCGCCCTCGTCCTGGTCATTGCCGGATGTGGCCGCAGCATTACCAGCACCCCTGGCGAAGCGCCGAATCTCGAGAAGTGGGTGGCCGAGGTGAAGAGCCGCCCGGCGCCGCCCATCGAAGTCATTCCGCTGATGCAGCAATTCGAGACGTTCGAGTACGCCGCGCAGAACCTGCGCGATCCCTTCAGCGATGCGTTCACCACCGATAACGGCGGCAGCGGGCCACGCCCGGATTCAGATCGCCGCCGGCAACCGTTGGAACTGTTCCCGCTGGACAGCCTGGACATGGTCGGGACATTGGGCGGCGGCAGAAGCCTCGTTGGCTTGGTGACGTCGCCTGACAAGGTCACGCACCGCGTCCGCCCGGGGGCCTACATCGGGCAAAGCGACGGTCGAGTGACCGCGGTATACGAAGACCGAATCGAGATCGTCGAACTGGTGCCGGACGGTGCGGGAGGCTGGCTGGAACGGCCGGCGACCGTGGCGCTGGAAAATCAATGAGTAGGGGAACGCTAATGAGCTTGTTCAATGCTGACCGTCGGCTTTCCGCGCGACGTCCCAAAGCCCGTTTCGCTGCGTTTGCCGGCCTTGCCTGCGGGCTGCTCGCAGCGACGGCGAGTGTGCAGGCCAGTCGCTCGGATGCCATGTCACTGATGCCGCTGACGGTGCTCTCGGCGCAATCGACAGGTGTCTCGGCCGGTGATCCCGCCAAGCGCACCGCTTCGGTGGTTACCGTCTCGAATATCGACTTCAAGCGCGGCGAGGGCGGCTCCGGCCGGCTGATCGTGCGCTTCAGCGGCGACGGCGCCATGCCCGACCTGCGCAATGAAGGTTCGAACGTGGTGATTGAAGTAGGCAATGCGCAGATTCCCGCATCACTGCAGAAGCCGCTCAACGTGACTGATTTCGCCACCCCCGTGCAGCGTATCGACGCCAGTGGCAACGGCGCCGGTACGCGTCTGGTGCTGAGCACCAGTGGCGCGTTCGAGACCATGGCCTACCAGACCGGTCGCGATTACATCGTCGAAGTCGTGCCCCGCGCCAACGCCCAGGTCGCGCGCGGCGGCGTGCAGTCGGCCATCGCGGCCGGGCAGGCCACGCCGGTCCGTGCGTACCGCGGCAAGCCGGTGAACTTCAACTTCCAGGACGTGCCGGTGCGCACCGTGCTGCAGCTGATCGCCGAGGAGTCGAATCTCAACATCGTCGCCTCTGACACCGTGCAGGGTAATGTGACCCTGCGACTGGTCAACGTCCCGTGGGACCAGGCGCTGGACATCGTCCTGCGCGCGCGCGGACTCGACAAACGCCGTGACGGCAACGTGGTGTGGGTCGCGCCGCAGTCGGAAATCGCCAAGTACGAACAGGACGTCCAGGACGCACGCATCGCGATCGAGAATCGCGCGGAGATGATCACAGAGTACATCCCGATCAACTACGGCAACGCTGAAGATATTGCCAAGTTGCTGACCGAGGAAAGCAAGAGCGGCACGGGCGGGGGTGGCGGCGCGGGCGGTGCCGCCGGGCAGCAGGCCCGCGGCTTCCTTTCGCCGCGCGGCAGCATCAGCTTTGACCGCCGCACCAATACGTTGCTGGTCATCGACATTCCGCAGAAGGTGACCGAAATCCGCCGGCTGGTGTCGTTGCTCGACAAACCTGTCGATCAGGTCATCATTGAAGCGCGCATCGTCATCGCCAATGAAAGTTTCGCGCGCGAACTGGGCGCTAAATTTGGACTCAGCGGCGTCAAGGACCACCTGCTCTACAACAGCAGCATCGGAAACAACATCGCGACCCAGAACTCGATAGTGGCTGCGCAGAACAGTAGTGGTAACGGAATACCCCAGCCGTATACGCAGTCGCGCGGCTTGAACGTGAACCTGCCCTCCACCTTGGCAGGGGCTGGCTCGCTTGCACTGTCCATCCTCAACGCCGGTTACGCCCTGGATGTC
>JBDSEX010000307.1:0-3812 GCA_039919835.1 Luteimonas sp. | reverse complement strand
GGGAATGACGATTCATTTTCACAGGGAGGGAGACTTCGATTTCCTTTCGGACAAAATCTTGATCACCAGAACTCGCCGCTGAAGCCGCTCCGACGAACCAACGCGCACATCAGGCACCACGCCGGTTCCCGACCAACGCGTCCACCACCGACGGGTCGGCCAGCGTGGACGTATCACCCAGCTGATCGGGCAGGTCCTCGGCAATCTTCCTCAAGATCCGCCGCATGATTTTCCCCGAGCGCGTCTTCGGCAGGCTTGGCGCCCATTGCAGGTGATCGGGCGTGGCGATCGGGCCGATCTCCTTGCGCACGTGCGCGACGAGTTCCTTGCGCAGATCCTCGCTCTCCGCTTCGCCCGCGATCAGCGTCACGTAGCCGTAGATGCCCTGGCCCTTGATGTCATGCGGGAAACCGACCACCGCCGCTTCTGCGACCTTGGGATGCGACACCAGCGCGCTTTCAACTTCCGCGGTACCGATGCGGTGGCCGCTGACGTTGATGACATCGTCGACGCGTCCCGTGATCCAGTAGTCGCCGTCGTCGTCGCGACGACACCCATCGCCGGTGAAGTACATGCCCGGATACGTCTTGAAATAGGTCTCGATGAAACGCGGGTGATCGCCATACACCGTGCGCATCTGTCCAGGCCACGAATCCAGCAGCACCAGGTTGCCTGCGGCCGCGCCGTCAAGCAGGGCGCCCTCCGCATCGACCAGCGCCGGTCGCACGCCGAAGAAGGGTTGGCAGGCCGAGCCCGGTTTGGCGTCGATCGCGCCAGGCAGCGGCGCGATCAATATCCCGCCGGTTTCGGTCTGCCACCAGGTATCGACGATCGGGCAACGCCCATCGCCGACCACCTCGTGGTACCAGCGCCATGCTTCGGGATTGATCGGCTCGCCGACGCTCCCGAGCAGGCGCAATGACGCGCGCGAGGTGCGCCTCACCGGCGCATCGCCTTCGCGCATCAGCGCGCGGATCGCGGTCGGCGCTGTGTAGAAAATCGTGACCTGGTGCTTGTCGATGACCTGCCAGAAGCGTGACGCGTCCGGATGGCTGGGCACGCCCTCGAACATCACTGCCGTCGCGCCGTTGGCGAGCGGCCCGTAGACGATGTAGCTGTGGCCCGTGATCCAGCCGACATCGGCGGTGCACCAGTAGATGTCATCCTCGCGCAGGTCGAACACGGATGCGTGCGTGTAACTCGCGAACACCAGGTAGCCGCCGGTGCTGTGCAGCACGCCTTTCGGCTTGCCGGTGCTGCCGGACGTGTAGAGGATGAACAACGGATCTTCCGCGTTCATCGGTTCCGGATCGCAGGTCAGCGGTTGCGGATCGACGACGGCGCCGTACCAGCGGTCGCGCGGCATCTGCATGTCGACCGCGCCGCCGGTGTGGCGCACCACCAGCACCGTTTCGACCGACTGCGTGCCCGGCATCTTCAACGCCGCATCGACGGTCGCCTTGAGCGGCACTTTTTTTCCGCCGCGCACGCCTTCGTCGGCGGTGATGATCAGTTTCGATGCGCAATCGGCGACCCGATCGGCGATCGATTGCGCGGCGAAGCCGCCGAACACCACCGAGTGGATCGCGCCGATGCGCGCACACGCCAGCATCGCGACGGCGGCCTCGACGATCATCGGCAAGTAGATGGTGACGCGATCGCCCTTGTGCACGCCAAGGTTGCGCAGCGCGTTGGCGAGCTGGCACACGCGCTGGTGGAGTTCGCGATAGCTGACATGCCGCGCCTGCGCACCGGCGTCATCGGGTTCCCAGATCAATGCGGTCTTGTCGCCGCGCGCCTGCAGATGCCGGTCAAGGCAGTTGACGCTGGCATTGAGCTCGCCGTCGGCGTACCAGCGGATGTGGAAGTCGGCGAGGTCGAAGCTCACATCCTTGATCCGGGACGGCTTCCGATACCAGTCGATGCGTTCGGCCACGGTGCCCCAGAATCGGTCCGGATCGCGGATCGACTCGGCATACAGCCGCGTGTAATCGTCGCGGGTGATGGCCGCCTTGGCGGCGAAGGCAGCGGTCACGGGATAGACATCCGGCATGTTCGGCATCGATGTTCCATGCTGGGCGTGGACGCGAAGTGTGCCGGATTCGAGGCAGGAGGGCTGTGGCAGGTACAACGCCAGCCGCCAGCTCGTTCCTTGGGGCAAAGACAGGGCCAAGCCGCTCGCGGCTGGAGCCATTCCCAAGCAGCGCGGGTGCAGACCTGCCCAGCGCTTTGTCGACCCGTTACTGCGGCGGGGCGGCCAGTTCCTTGGCGCTCAGGCTGCCGTCGCGGTTGGCATCCTGGCGGTTGAACGTCGCGGCGAGCGTGGCGCGGTATTGCGTGCGGCTGAGGGGCTTGCCGCGGCCGCCGGGCAATTCCGAAGAGGCCAGCGTGCCGTCGCGATTGCGGTCCATCCTGTCGAAGGCGTAACTGAGCCAGTCCTGGTATTCGACCAGCGCGACGCGACCATCGCGGTTGCTGTCCATGCGCGCCAGATAGTCGCTGGTGCCTGTGACCTGCGCCGAGGCGGCGAACGACAGCGCAAGCAGCACGCTGCCTCCGCAGGAACAAAAACCCGGCCGCAAGGGGCCGGGTCCTCTGTTTGACATCCGCGACATGGCGCGCGGGTCAGGAGCGCGCGTTCTGCAGGGAGTAACCCTTCAGCCGCGCCGAATATTCCTGCAGCGCACGGATCCCGCTGGCTTCGGCCTCGCGGCACCAGGCCTGCAGGCTGTGCAGCGTTTCCGCTGCGTTCTGGCTGCGTGCTTCCAGCAGCGCGGTCAGGCGCCTGCGGTGCTCGACCAGGGTGCGGATGCGCGGACGCTGCGAGACCCACGCCTGCAGCTGTTCGCGGGCATCCGGCTGCAGCCAGCGGCCATCGTCGGCCAGGCCCTTGCGCAACTTGCGCGGCAGCAAAGAACGCAGCCTCGCGCCCGCCGCCGCAGCCTCTTCGCGCAACGCCGGCTTGATCACGTTGCGCTGGAAGTCGGTCATCGCCTGGAAGCGGTGCGCGAGCAGCGCCTTCATCGTGTCGGTATCGGGCACGTTGATGTTTGGGCGCACGTCGAGCGACGGCGCCACGCGCAACACTTTCGCCAAGCCGACTTTCTCGAACAGCTTGATCACGGCCCAGCCGATGTCGAATTCCCACTTGCGCAGCGCGAACTTGGCCGAGCTCGGAAACGCGTGGTGGTTGTTGTGCAGTTCTTCGCCGCCGATCCAGAAACCCCACGGCGTCAGGTTGGTCGCGGTGTCGGTGGTCTCGAAGTTGCGGTAGCCCCACCAGTGGCCCAGGCCATTGACCACGCCCGCCGCCCAGAACGGGATCCACGCCATCTGCAACGCCCAGATCGCGACGCCGGCGAACCCGAACATGGCAAAGCTGATGAACAGCAGCAGGGTCGGCCCCATGATCGGGTACTTGCCGTACACGTTGCGTTCCAGCCAGTCGTCCGGGCAGCCCTTGCCGTACTGGTCGATGTCGGCGCGCTGCGCGCTGGCTTCCCGATACAACTCGACGCCGCGCCAGAACACGGTGCCGATGCCATGGAATTGCGGGCTGTGCGGGTCTTCGGCGGTCTCGCACTTGGCGTGGTGCTTGCGGTGGATGGCGACCCATTCGCGGGTCACCATCGCCGTCGACAGCCATGCCCACAACCGGAACACGTGCGCGACCGCCGGGTGGAAGTCCACGCCGCGGTGCGCCTGGCTGCGATGCAGGTACAGCGTCACCGCGAAAATGGTGAGCTGGGTGGCGGCCATGAAATAAATCACCAGCGTGGCGAAGCTGGCCTGGAACAGGCCGCCGGCGAGGA
>JBDSEX010000199.1:0-3467 GCA_039919835.1 Luteimonas sp. | reverse complement strand
CGTGGTCGGCATCGTCAACGTCACCCCGGATTCGTTTTCGGACGGCATGCTGCATGCGACGACAGATTCGGCCGTCGCGCACGGCCTTCGGCTTGCGGAAGAAGGCGCCGATGTGCTCGATATCGGTGGCGAGTCGACGCGACCCGGCGCTGACGAGGTCGTGGTCGAGGAAGAACTGCGCCGCGTGATCCCGGTGATCGAGCGGCTGGCGAAGGCGACTTCGCTGCCGATCAGCATCGACACCTCGAAGCCGGAAGTGATGCGTGCCGCGGTCGCGGCCGGGGCAGGGATGATCAATGACGTGTATGCCCTGCGCCGCGAAGGCGCGCTCGAAGCGGCCGCGGTACTCGGCGTGCCGGTGGTACTGATGCACATGCAGGGCACGCCGCGAACGATGCAGGCCGCACCCGACTACGACGACGTCGTCGGCGAAGTACATCGTTTCCTTGCCGAACGCATCTTCGCCGCGGAAATGGCGGGGATCGCGAAGAAGAACATCGTGGTCGATCCGGGGTACGGTTTCGGCAAGACGCGCGCGCACAACCTGGCGCTTCTGGCGCAGATCGGGCGCTTCATCGAACTCGGGGTGCCGGTGCTCGCGGGGCTGTCGCGCAAGAAAACGATTGGCGACCTGACCGGCCGCGACGATCCCCGCGAGCGCATCCATGGCTCGGTCGCAGCGGCGCTGATCGCCGCGCAACGCGGCGCGCGATTGCTGCGCGTACACGATGTCGCCGCGACGGTCGATGCGCTGACGATATGGCGGGCGGTGGACGCCGTGCCGAAGCCGCGCAAAGACGCCGCCGCCACGATCCGGTGGCCGGACGAGGACTGATCCGCCTCCAACGCTCATGGCAGCCGATCGCTAGCCGGGAATCGCTTGCAGCTCAGCGATGGCTGCGGCGGAACGCCTCGATCCGCGGATCCACCAGCCGGAACCAGAGCGGCGGAAACAGCGCGAGCACCAGCATCGCCGCATACCCGCCCGGCAACTGTGGACTGTCTGCGTGGTGCCGCAATGCCTGATAGCGGCGGCGCGGAGCTTCGTGGTGATCCGAGTGGCGTTGCAGGTGGAACAGGAACAGATTGCTGAGCGCGTAGTCGGAATTCCAGGAATGCAGGTGCGTGGTGCGCTCGAAGCGCCCATCCGGGCCAAGCCTGCGTTCCAATCCGTAGTGCTCGATGTAGTTGACGATCTCCAGCGCACACGCCGCGAAGAAGCCCTGCGCGACGAAGAACGCGAGCCCCGTCCAGCCCAGCGAGTACGTGAACGCGACGGCCAACACCAGCCACAGCGCACTCCATCCAAGCATCTCGTTGCGTGCATGCCACCACGGCAGGCCGATGCGCGACAGGCGTTGCAACTCCAGGCGCCAGGCATTCGCGGTATTGCGCAGCAGCGCCCGCGGGAGGAAGTGCCAGACCGACTGCCCGAAACGCGCGCTCGATGCGTCTGCCGGCGTCGAGACATGCACGTGATGGCCGCGCACGTGCTCGATCTTGAAGCCGTGGTATCCGACGCTCGCCAGCAGCATGCCCCCAGCGGCGCGCTCCAGCCGCGTGTCCTTGTGGATCAGCTCGTGCGCGACGTTGATCGCCAGCACGCCGCCGACGATGCCCTGCGACAGGCACCAGCCAGCCATGCCCAGCACACTGAACCCGGCGTGCGCGAAATGCCAGGCCGACCAGGCCAACACGGCGAAGTGCACTGGCAATGCCAGCAGCGTCACCATGCGGAACCACCCGTCGCGTTCCAGCGCAGCCGCCAGGTCGGCATCGGGGTTGCGTGGATCGTGGCCGAGCGCGTAATCAATCAGCGGCAGCAGCACGAACAGGAAGAACAGCGGGAACCATGTCATCGCGTCCGCGTGGCCGAGCCGCACGCCGAGCCAAGCGGCGACCGGCATCAACGCCGGGACGACGAAGACGACCAGGAAGCCGATGCGTTTCCAGAATGGCATGCGGGGAGCGTACGCCAACCGCCGGTTCGATCAAGCCGCTCGGCAAAGCGCGGCCGCGCGCCAATCGACGCGATAATCATCTGGTCACGTCCGTTGGATAGGCATGCCCGCCGATACACGCCCCATCGCCATTGCCGTCATGGGCCCGACTGCCTCGGGCAAGACCGCATTCGCCATCGACTGCGCGGAGCGTTTTGGCGGTGAAATCATCAGCGTCGATTCGGCGCTGGTATATCGCGGCCTCGACATTGGCGCCGCGAAACCCGATCACGCGTTGCAGTCGCGCGTACCGCATCACCTGCTGGATCTGCGCGAGCCGTGGCAGCGTTATTCCGCGGCCGACTTCGCCGCGGATGCCAGCCGCGCCATCGACGACATCCTCGCGCGTGGAAAGCTGCCGGTGCTGGCGGGCGGGACGAGCCTCTATTTCCACGCACTCCTGAACGGCTTGTCGGCCATGCCCGAAGCCGATCCCGAACTACGTGCCCAGATCACCGCGGAAGCCGGTCTGCACGGATGGCCAGCCCTGCACGCGCAACTGGCGGCCGCCGACGCCGATGCCGCGGCAAGAATCCATGTCAACGATCCACAACGGATCCAGCGGGCGCTCGAGGTGTATCGCCTCACCGGCAAGCCGATCAGCGCATGGCAACGCGAGCAGCCGCAGGCACGCCTGCCGGTGCGCGTGCTGAAACTGATCCTTGCGCCGCGGGATCGGACGGTGCTGCATGCACGTATCGCGCAGCGCTTCGACGCAATGCTCGACGACGGTTTTCTGGAGGAAGTCCGGCGCCTCAGGCAGCGTCCGGAATTGCGGCGCATTGCGGACCCGCTGGACCTCCCGGCCCTGCGCGCGGTTGGTTATCGGCAGGCATGGGAGCATCTGGACGCGACGGAAGTCCAACGTGGTTCTGCGTCCGCGTCCGCGATGGGATCGTCCGAAGATTCGAACATGGCCCGCTTCCGTGACCGCGCCATCTTCGCCACGCGTCAACTCGCCAAGCGCCAGCTGACCTGGTTGCGTGGCGAGCCGGATGCGCGCTGGTTCGATCCGGAGTACGACACGGCGGAACTCGAGGCGGCATTGGCGCTATTCCTGAACGGCGCGGTGGTTGCAGACTGAGGCGCGACGGTTGCGTTAACATCCGGACGTCGCCGGCATCGGGACCCTTCGGCAAGCTCAGGGGTGAGCGTTTGCGAAGGTGCAAGCCACACAACAACAATAAAAACTCGCTGGGGAAAAGCAGTCATGTCCAAGGGGCAATCGTTGCAGGATCCATTCCTGAATGCGTTACGGCGCGAGCGCGTGCCGGTGTCGGTGTACCTGGTCAATGGCATCAAGTTGCAGGGCACGGTTGAATCCTTCGACCAGTTCGTCGTATTGCTGCGCAATACCGTCAGCCAGATGGTCTACAAGCACGCGATTTCGACGGTCGTGCCGGCGCGTAACGTGCGCATCAACATGCCGGGTGTGGATGAGGACGGCGAGGAGATGGATTCGGGTCC
>JBDSEX010000306.1:0-2836 GCA_039919835.1 Luteimonas sp. | reverse complement strand
GCGAAGCGCCCAAGTGGAATTTCCACAAGTATCTCGTCTCCCGCGAAGGGCGGGTAGTTGGCAGCTACGGCAGCCGCACCAAGCCGGACGACAAGACACTCGTCGCCGCCATCGAACGCGAACTTGCCGGGCCTGCCGTGGTCAAGCCATGACCACGCGCGGCGATTGCCGCAACCTGCAACCGCCGCGACAATAGGAATTGGTAAGTCGTCATCCCGCGAAAGCGGCGGTGCCTTGTCACCACCTCGGGGCTCTTCCAGCGATTCCACGCCGTTGCAGGCCGAGTTGCTTGATTCCCGCTGGAATGCCGATCCACGACCCAGAGTTCAACCGCTCGCGCAATCCGGCGAGCGCCCAACGGAGTTCGTATGAAATCTTGGAAGCGCGGCCTTGCCGCGATGCTGCTGTCGAGCACACTGCTGTCTGCCATCGCATTCGCCGCCGAGCCGCAGGTCAAACCCGCGCAGGACGCATTGAGCAGCGAACGCGACAGGAACAGCTACATGGTCGGCATGGACGTGGGCCGCTCGATCGCCCCGGTCGGCACCGACATGGACCCCGCGATGTTCGAGCGCGCCGTGCGCAATGCCTTCGATGGCGGCAAGCCGCTGTTGACTGATGCGGAAGCCCGCTCCCTGGGTCAGTCGTTGATGCAGCGCGTGCAGGCACGCAGCCCGGCGCCGGGGGCAGCTAAATCCACGGCGTCACCGCCGCCGATCGCAAAGGACAAAGTCGGCCTGCTCGTCGGCAGCGACGTCGGCCGTTCGCTCGCGCCGATCAAGGACGAGCTCGACCTCGCCGTCTTCATGCGTGGCGTGCGAGTCATGCTTGAGAGCCGCAAACCGTTGCTGTCCGAGACCGAAACCAATGCGTTGCGCGACGCCTTCACCAAGCGCATCAACACCCGAATGCAGGCGAAGGCCACCGCGGCAGCCAGCGAGAACAAGGCCGCCGGCGCGGCCTTCATGACCAGGAACAAATCGGTCAAGGGCGTATTTTTCACTCCCTCGGGGCTGCAATACATGGTGCTGAGGCAGGGCGCCGGCCTGCGCCCCAAGCCCACCGACCGCGTTCGCGTGAACTACCATGGCACGTTGCTCGACGGGACGGTGTTCGATAGTTCCGTCGATCGCGGGCAGCCTGCCGAATTCGCGTTGAACCAGGTCATCGCCGGTTGGACCGAAGGCGTGTCGATGATGCCGGTGGGCGCCAAATACCGGTTCTGGATTCCGGCGGAGCTGGCCTACGGCGAACGCGGTGGCCCGGGCGGTTCGATCGGGCCGAACGCGACGCTGGTCTTCGATGTCGAGCTGATGAGCATCCTGCAATAAGAATGGCCCGTACCCCGTATCTACAACTCCTGACCTGATCACGCGCTGGGTGAGCAACTCTTACAATCCACGCCCTGTCCGGCCAACCACACGATTTCCATACCGCCAACGCTGGCGCACGCATCCCTGGAGCTACAGAACGATGACATCTTTCGCAAACACCCCCGTCGCCCGCATCGCCCTCGTGGGACTGGCCTTCTCAACATTGCTTGTGGCCGGCTGCAACAAGCCCGGTGACAAGAGCGCCGCCGGCAAAGCCGCCAAGGCGGACACGGACACATCTGAAAGCACTTCCAAATACCCTGGTCTCGCCACGGAAAAGGACCAGGCCAGCTACATGGTCGGCATGGCGATGGCCAAGCAGATCGAGCCGATGAAGGACGAAATCGACGTCGACATGCTGATGAAGGCGATCAAGTCCTCGCTGGCTGGCCAAAAACTGCTGCTTACCGAGGAGCAGGCATCGGAAATAGGCGCGAGCTTCGGCGAGAAGATGCAGGCCAAGCAGATCGCCAAGATGATGGCCGACTCCAAGAAGAATCTCGCCGATGGGCAGAAATTCCTGGCTGACAACACCAAGAAACCCGACGTCAAGACCACAGCATCGGGCTTGC
This sequence comes from Luteimonas sp., assembly GCA_039919835.1. Taxonomy (GTDB): domain Bacteria; phylum Pseudomonadota; class Gammaproteobacteria; order Xanthomonadales; family Xanthomonadaceae; genus JALYOU01. The sequence continues at coordinate 891 of JBDSEX010000306.1, read as the reverse complement.
AGTACCAGGTGTTGACCGAAGGCAAGGGCGTCAAGCCCAAGGCCACCGATGCGGTGCGCGTGCATTACAAGGGCACGCTGCTCGATGGGACCACGTTCGACAGTTCGTACGACCGCAAGGAACCGGCCGTATTCCCCCTCAGCCAGGTGGCGCCCGGATGGGCCGAAGGCGTACAGCTGATGCCAGTCGGCAGCAAGTACAAGCTGTGGATTCCGAGCAGCCTTGGCTACGGCGAGAAAGGCACGCCAGGCGGTCCGATTCCACCCAATGCGACGCTGGTGTTCGAGGTCGAGCTGCTGGAAATCGTCAAGGTTCCGTAAGCGAACTCCACGCTTTTACGGCATAGGCGAACACACGCGATGCGCGTCAGTCTTTTCGGCACGGGCTATGTCGGCCTCGTCACCGGTGCATGCCTGGCCGAGGTCGGGCATCACGTGGTCTGCGTCGACATCGACGCGGACCGGATCGCCGGCCTGTTGCGTGGCGAAATCCCGATCTACGAGCCGGGCCTTGCACCGATGGTCAAGGCCCACCATGCGGCGGGGGGGCTGGAATTCACCACCGACGCGGCGTACGCCATCGCGCACGCCGACATCATCTTCATCGCGGTTGGGACGCCTCCGGACGAGCACGGCGGCGCGGACCTGAAATACGTGCTGGCCGTTGCAAAGACGATCGGCGAGCACCTGGGCAGGCACGCTTTGATCGTGGGTAAATCCACGGTCCCGGTGGGCACTGCCGAGAAAGTTGGACAGGCGATCGCCGCCGCGCTTGCCGTGCGCAATGTGGATATTCAATTCGATCTGGTCTCGAATCCCGAATTCCTCAAGGAAGGCGACGCGGTCAACGACTGCATGCGTCCCGACCGCATCATCATCGGCGCCGACAACG
>JBDSEX010000031.1:0-4094 GCA_039919835.1 Luteimonas sp. | reverse complement strand
CCGGCTTGCGGCGCAGCGTGCGGATGCCGGTGGCGTCGAGCACCGCGTCGTCGCGCTGGTTGCGCATGTCATTGCGCTCGCGCAATGCGGCCTTGCGCAATTGCCGGCGCTCGGTGCGGTCGGGATTGGCGACGCGATCCATGGCTTGGCGCAGGCGCTGGCGGTCTTCCTCGGGAAGCAGGTCGAGCACGCTGCGGTCAGCGGCGACTGATTCAAGCAACTCGGTCGCGTCGCGCAGGCGCGCGCGAAGATCTGCGTCGCTGTCGTCCGCCTGCGGCGTGGTGGCAGTGGGCTTTGTCGTCAAGAAACGTAGTCCGGATCGATGCGCGAACGCGGGTGGTTCGAAGCAGCCTGTACGGCTGTGAGCCCGCATTCTCCCCGGTAAACGCCGCGGCGGATAGTTCGGGGCCGCAACGGCACCCAGGGGCGTTCGCGGCAATGCAATCGGGTTGCGGCGAAGTGTCTGCACTTCAAAACGGAGGTCTGACGTCCAGTCCAACGCTTCGGCTGCTCAGGGGGCGGCCAGAGCCCAGGCAACGCTGGCAAGCAACACAAGTCCAAGCAGGCCCCGGGCGATACTTTCGGCCAGCCGTGACCTGGATGACATTCGGACGTACATGGCGATTTCCCCTTTGCAGGCGCATGAAGCGCCTGATCGCCTTGAAAGTCTGGGATCCGGATCACAACGCTGCGATGCAGGGCGCTTTTCAGGCGCCGCCGGGTCCTGGTGTTCACCTGCGGACAAGGGGGCGACTGTGCGGGACGCTCACATGGCGTTTCCGGACAAGCCGCAAGACTCCCAATTGCAACGATCCACTTTGGAAGCCTCGAAATGTCCGACACCCCTGTTCGCCGCTGGCCCGGTCACGTCGTGCAACATCTCAAGGACATGGCGATCGATGCCGACGAATACCTGGAAGCTGCAAACCGCCGCTTCGATGCCAAGTTCGGATTCAACCGCCCCCGCCACGTCGCCGCCTATCGCGCCTTCGCCGATGCCGGCGGCGTCGAGTTGTTTGGCCGCGTGCTGGCGGACGCGCCGGTGGGTGGACCCAAGGAGGACGATGGGTGGTGGGACAACCTGCTCAACACCTATCGCCGCTTCGAGAACGACGTCGTCGCCGGCGCCCGGATCAAGGCGCAGTTCCGCAACACCAGCGCAGAGGCAACCACCGACAACGATGGCTATTACCGGGTGCGCATCGCCACCGACGCGACGCCCGATGACCTCCTCTGGGATAACGCCACCATCTCGCTGGCAGATGGCTCGCTGCTGACTCCGCAACCCGTCCTGCAGGTCGGGGCGGTGGCAAAGTTCGGCGTGATCTCCGACATCGACGACACCGTGCTCCAGAGCAGCATCACCGACTGGAAAACCGCCGCCCAGCTGACCTTCCTGCATAACGCCCGCACGCGCAAACCGTTGCAGGGGGTGGCCAAGCTGTATCAGGCGCTGCAGACCGGCGCCGATGGCGCGGGTCGCAACCCGATCTTCTACGTCTCCAGTTCGCCATGGAACCTCTACGACCTGCTGGAGGATTTCCTGGAACTCAACGCCATTCCCCACGGCCCGATCTTCCTCCGCGACCTCGGCCTGGAAGAAGGCAAGTTCATCAAGACTCCGGGGCACGGGCACAAGCTGGAACGCGCGCGCGAACTGATCCAACGGCTGCCGCAACTGCGCTGGGTGCTGATCGGCGACTCGGGACAGGCCGATGCGGAGTTGTATGCGGAAGCCGCACGCGAATTCGGCGATCGCATCCTCGCGATTTATATCCGCGACGTTGATCTGGAAGCGGAAACGGCGCGGGATACCTACGTCGACGGATTCATTGAAAAAATTGCAGGCACGGGCGTGCCGATGCTGCGCGTGGCCGACAGCGTCGCCATCGCCGAACACGCGCGCGGGCTTGGCCTGGTGGCCGACGCGCACATCGCTGGCATCACCGCTGAAGTACGGCGCGACCAGAATCGGCCGACGCTGGGCGAAGCTGCAGGCGACGCCGCAAAGGAAAGCGCGAAGACATCCATTGAAGACGCCGTCGCGCCCTTGAAAAAATGAGGGTCGCCAGACCAGGCTGATGCATCCCCATCGAGCAGCCCGGCGTCAGTCGATCCGGTACACGCGCGCCTTCGGCATGTCGGGATCCACTTGCAGGAACCAGCGTCCGGCGACACCGGGCACCACGACGATTTCGGGCGCCTGAAGCGACTTGCGCAGCTTCATGGTGCCCTTGAGCACTTTCCACTGCTGCCCGTTCTCCAGGTCAAAGACGGTACCCGGTTCCCAGCCGCTGATCGATCCTTTCAGCCGGCTGTTGATGGGTTTGTCCTCGAGACCGATATACGAACGCCCCGACTCGTCGCGCGGTGCATCTTCACGCGGGGACTGCTCCATCGTCGCTGCCCCCGCCGAATCCTCGCGCAACAGGCGATTCAGCAGTTCGAGCTGTGCGGGCGACAGCGTATCCAGGCCGGTGGCGTGCAATTGTTCCGCCGTCAAACGTTGCTCGATGTCGACATGGGTTTGCTGCGCGATCGCGCTGACGCTGCTCAATCCCAGCAGCAATCCGATGGTGAACTTGATGAGCATGGCGAGATACGTCCGGTGGCTGGCGCCGTTGCCGCGAACGGCCGTGCGCCTGGAAATCCAAGTGTGTGACCGCTTCATGTCAGAACCGTGTCAGCCGGCGGAATCCATGCCGGAGGAGTCGGCTGGAGATCGGGAAGGTTTACGGAGGCCCGACGAATGTCATGTCGCCGTAGTCCCAGCGCCACGGCGCGCCGCTTTCACCGATGGCGAACTCCACCAGGCGCGGAAACGCAGCTTCCGCGCGGACGTCGTTGGCGAGGAGGACGACGCAGCGTTGGCCGCGCTGTATGCACACCATGGTATTGCCGGTGGTGTCGTCATGCCCGCCCTTCTGGAAGCCGGATCCTTGCGGACCATTGAACACGACGACGCCCAGCCCCGCCGCAAGATCGGCGCGCCACTGCGCTTGCGGCAATTCGGGCTGCAGCGTTGGAAACTGCGTGGCGGTGGTGATCGGCAGGTGCGGCTTGAGCAGTTCAGCATGCGCCTGTTTCGAAAGCCCCTCGCCGCGCACGTAACCGGCCGCGAATCGCGCCATGTCGGCGATGGTGGTGTCCATCGAGCCGGCGGCGCGCACCTTGCTTCGTTCGTCATGCGGTTCGATCTTGCCGTCCAGATCCCAGCCATCGGCCAGGTTTTTCGCGTACCCCGGACGCCAGATCATGCTGGTGTCCTTCATGGCGAAGCGATCGAACACGCGTCGCTGCATCTCCTCGCCCACGTCCAGTCCCAGCCCGCGTTCGAGGACGAACTGCAGCAGGATGAAGCCTTCGCCGGAGTACGCGTAGCGGCTGCCAGGCGCGAAGTGGATGCGCAACTTGCCATCGGGTTCGAAGAAGGCGAAGTTGGCGAACCCCGGACTGTGCGTCAGCAGCATGCGCGGGGTGATCTTGCGCCAGCGGTCGTCCTCCGCGAGATCGGCCCACGGTGCATATTTTTCTTCGGTCGGGTACGAAGGCAGCGGCTGCTTGAGGTACTCGGCGATGGAACGGTCGAGATCGATCCGGCCTTCGTCGACTAGCTGCATCACCATGTATGCGAATGCGGCCTTGGTCAGTGACGCGCCATACATGATCGTGTCCGCCTGCAACGGCGCGCCGGCTTCATTGCGCACGCCGTGGCTGCGGACGTGGACCACCTTGCCGTCCTCGATCACCGCAATGGCCAAGCCCTTGGCCTTGGTCGCCGTCATGACCCGCGCCACTTCCGCATCGAGTGCGGCTTCATCCGGTACGACGGCGTATGTGCCGGACGATGCGATCGCGATGAGCACGCATACCATCACCTTTGAATACATCGTCACGGCTACACCTGTACTGGTCACGTCATCGGAGTCTAGTGGCCCGGAACTGTCGATGTGATGTGCCATTCGGCAGGTCAAAATCCCGTCGTCCGGCCTGCCGAGCGACGCAGTGGCGCGACTGTCGAGTCGCGATGCTGTCATCGGTGCCGCTTTGGGATCGCAGGCATCGACCAGTGGCCATTGCGTCAGGCATCTGTT
>JBDSEX010000021.1:0-2597 GCA_039919835.1 Luteimonas sp. | reverse complement strand
AGTAGGTGGTGGCGCCTTCGGGGATGGTCTGTGCGGTGAGGTCCTGGTTGACGTAGTCGCTGGGGTCGGCGGCGGTGCCGTCGAAGTTGCCGATGTCGAACGTCACGCCGCCTGCACCCGCTGGCGCGCCGAGCGTCACCGTGAACACGGCGTTGGCGGTGCCGCTGTTGCCTTCGGTCATTGACGTGTTGTCGATGCTGATCGTCGGCAGCGGCGCGCCGCATGAGACCGCGCTGCTCGCGCTGTTGCGCGGGGTTGGAGTGACAACCGCGAAGTCCGTGGAATTGTTTCCGGTATCGGTGCAACCGCCATTGGCGCGCAGCGCTGCCGTCGAATTGCTGAGTACCGCGGTGGGCGCGGTTTCCGAGCAATTGGCGCTACCGAAGCCAACGAAATCGACGTTGCCTGTCGGGCACGCGCCAGTGAGCAGGGTGGTGGTGTTGACCAGCGCGACTTTGCCGTTGGTGGCGCTCATCGCGAGGCTGCCAGACACATCCACAGCCGGGAGTGCGGCTCCGGTTGCCCCGCTTCCACCACCGATCAGGAGGTAACCGCCTGCTGGAATCGAACCAGTGAGGTTGGTCGCAGCCCAAGTGGTGCCTGTCGAGGACGCGTATTGCACTGACCAGCCTGCGATGCTTGCCGGTGTCGTACCGTTGTTGTGCAACTCGATGAAGTCGCGATTGAACGGCGCGCCGGAATTGCCGCCGCCGCCATACACCTGACTGATCACCACCTGCGCCTGTGCAGCGACCGCGCTGCCGGCCAACACCAAAACGAGCGCCAACCGGCGCGCGAAACTGAGCATCTGGATTCCCCTGAGGACGAAACGGCGCAGCCACCGCCGAGAGCGGAGGCGATTGTGCCGCAATCCTCCATCGCCCGCATGACGCAGGCATGACATGGGGTGAAAAGACTGCGTTACCCTGAACGCCTTCAGGCATGGACATTCGCATTGGGCATCGAGGACAACGAACGGCCGCTGGAAGCCGGCATCCACACCGATCTCGAGGGCCGGATGACGTATGCCGGCTACCTGCACCTGGACCGGTTGCTGTCGGCGCAGCAGCCGCTGTCGAAACCGCCGCACCACGACGAAATGCTGTTCATCGTCCAGCACCAGGTCGCGGAATTGTGGATCAAGTTGATGGTTCACGAGTTGCGCGCCGCGCTCGACCATCTGCGCGCCGACCGGCTCGATCCCTGCCAGAAAATCTTTGCCCGTTGCAAGCATGTGTTGCGCCAGCTGACCGAGATGTGGGCCGTACTGGAGACGCTGACGCCTTCGGAATACATGGAATTCCGCGATCTGCTCGGCCCGTCGTCGGGCTTCCAGTCGGTGCAGTACCGGACGATGGAATTCCTGCTCGGCAACAAGAACGCCGAGATGATGAAAGTGTTCGCGCACGATCCGGAAGGTTCCGCCGTGCTGCGCCAAGCGCTCGACGCCCCGAGCCTGTATGACGAGGCATTGCGTTTTCTCGCGCGCAAGGGCCATCCCGTGCCGCAACACCATCTGCAGCGCGACTGGACCAAACCGCACGTTTCCAGCCCCGACCTGCTGCCGGTGTTTGTGCGCATCTACGAAGACACCAAGTCGCACTGGGAGGCGTATCACCTGTGCGAGGACCTGGTCGACCTGGAGACCCAATTCCAGCTGTGGCGTTTCCGCCACATGCGCACGGTGATGCGGATCATCGGGTTCAAGCGCGGTACCGGTGGCTCCAGCGGGGTGGGTTTTTTGCAGCAGGCATTGCAGCTGACGTTTTTCCCCGAACTGTTTGAAGTGCGCACGCTGATCGATCGCGCGCCGGATGCATTGTCGCCCTGAGCCGCGCCGTAGGGCAGGAGGCTGCGGAAGCGGGTTCCGCCGCGAATTCGTTTCGCTGTCACCTCCGCCGAAAGCTTGCAGCTGGGCCGCTGCTTGAGGCGCGCGCTGCCCGCATGCAGAGAAAGTCCGCCCGCGCGGACGCGCTGATGTTGCACCGCAACAGTACGCAGCCGGTTTGACGCGACGCGCCCCGGTCGGTGATTCTCGTCAGTTGCACCTCGACCGACCCGCACACGCGGACGCTTCATTCCGAAACCCACAGGGACCACTGCATGAACACCACTGCATCCAACGCCGCGGAGCCGTCGGGCCCACCGATGGCCGCGCCCGTACCGCCCGGCGGCTCGGAGCCGCCCCAGTTCACCCAGCTGATGGGGCATCCGCGTCCGTTGTGGATGCTGTTCATGACCGAATTCTGGGAACGGTTCGCTTTTTACGGCATCCGCTGGGCGCTGGTGCTGTACATCGTGGCGCAGTTCCACGGCGGCGACTCAAGTGGGGAGCAGCCGGCCAACCTTATCTACGGCGCCTACCTGGCGCTGGTGTACGCCGCCGCGATCTTCGGCGGTTACGTGGCAGACAAGGTCCTCGGTTACCAGCGATCGATCCTGCTCGGCGCGGTGATCATGGCGGCGGGCCTGTTTATGGTATCGGTGCCGAACAAGGAGATCTTCACCTTCGGCCTGGCCACCATCATCGCGGGCAACGGCCTGTTCAAGCCGAACATCTCGACCATGGTCGGGAAACTCTATTCAACCGGCGACGA
>JBDSEX010000293.1:0-4129 GCA_039919835.1 Luteimonas sp. | reverse complement strand
TGTGCCGCGCGCGGCTGCGCGACAGGCTGCATATGCGGCTATTGGTCGCCGAGGCGCGGATGCAGCCACGTAGCGTCGCCTTCGGCATACCGCTCGTGTTTCCAGATGGGAACGCTTGATTTCACTTCGTCGATGATGAAACGGCAGGCGTCGAATGCGGCGGCGCGATGTGCGGCGGAGACGCCGACCCAGACGGCGAGGTCACCGATGTCAAGATCGCCGGTGCGGTGCATGCAGCGCGCGTCGACGATTGCGAATTGCGCCAGCGCTGCTTCGATGATGCGCGTACCTTCGGTCTCCGCGAGCGCGGGATAGGCCTCATACCGCAGTCCATGCACGGCCCGACCACCGTTGTGGTCGCGGACCCAGCCTTCAAAACTCGCATACGCGCCTGCGCTATCACTCAACAGCTGCGAACGCAGGGAAGTGATGTCGATCGCTGCGTCGGACAAGATGAATTTTTTCACGTTTTATTCCGGAAACGCTTTTGGACCGTGGCCTGAGCTACGAAACGGGTTCTCAGCAGGGCTGGGGGCTGAAGCCGGTCTCCCGGAAAGTACTCAGCCACCGCTCACTGGCGGAATGAAGGCAATCTCCTGACGCTCACCAACAGCATCCTGCCATTTGGCAAACGCGCCATCGACGGCGACTCGAAGGACATCACAGGCAAGCCCAAAGCCGTGGCGCGCCTCCAGCTCTTCGTAGAGCGTGCGCAGATTGCCCGCGTCCGTGTCGACCAATTCGGACGACCTGCCTGCCGTATCGCGCAGGCTGGCGAAATAAAGCACGGTGACGGTGGTCATCGCACCTCTCCGAAATCGCGCTTGCCGCCATGCTTGCCCAGCAACCGTGCCGGGCCTATGACAATCGCATGCGACAAGGCCTTGCACATGTCGTACACCGTCAACGCTGCGACCGTCGCGCCGGTCAGCGCTTCCATCTCGACGCCGGTGCGGTGCGTTGCCTTGACCGTGCATTCGATGCGCAGGGAATTTTCGTCGAGCCAATCGATGCTGAAGCTGCTGCCATCGATCGATAATGCGTGGCATAAAGGAATCAGCTCGTGCGTGCGCTTGAGCGCCATGGTGCCGGCGATGATGGCGGTATCGACGATGCCACCTTTCCTTCCCTGCAATGCGCTTGCTCTCAGCTCGATTGCAACTGCCGCCGGAAAACGCACGCTGCATTCCGCCGTGGCCTGGCGTGCCGAAATGGCCTTGCCTGAAACATCGACCATCGCCGGATGGCCGGCTCGGTCGATGTGGGTCAATCCCTTTTTTGATCGTTTCTGCATTTTCTTCTCGTCATCCAGGCGCAGCCCGAAATCCATGTTGATCCTGCCTGGCTCGTCTTTCCCCGAGGCGGCAGTCCACGCACGCTGGAGCCATGCAAGCCCAGGCGACAGTGTCCCGCTTTCCCCGGTATGCCGGCAAAGACCGCTCATCCGCCAACAAGGAACATCTCGACGCGCTTGCGTGGCGCATTTTCGGGGTCACGCAATTCGCTGTAACGATCAGCGCGCAATGACCATAGATCAGCCACGTGCTCCGCCAACGCCAGTTCCCCCCTGTGCAGTGCCGGCCGCAGGTCATGCCCATCACCTGCAAACAGGCAGGTGTACAACCTCCCGTCCGCCGAGACCCGGGCGCGATGGCAGTCGCCGCAGAACGGTGCGCTGATGGACGAGACGAAACCGACCTCGCCTGCACCATCTTCGAACCCGTACCGCGACGCTACCTCGCCACGATAGTTGGCCTGCAAAGTGCGCAGCGGCCAGCGGGCATGGATCCGGTCCAGCAGCTCGGTCGACGGCACCACGCGATCGGCATCCCAGCTGTTGCAGCTGCCGACATCCATGTACTCGATGAATCTAACGACGTGGCCGGTGCCGCGAAAATGCTCGAGCATCGGCAAGACCTGCTTGTCGTTGATGCCACGCTGCACCACGCAATTGATCTTCAATGCTGCGAACCCTGCGGCCTCTGCAGCCGCGATGCCGGCAAGGACGTCAGCGACGTTGCCGCGCCCGCCCGACAATTGCCGGAACAAGGCGGGTTCCAGCGCATCGAGGCTCACAGTCAGCCGGGTCAGCCCTGCATCACGCAATGCGCGTGCCTGTCGCGGCAGCAGCGAACCATTCGTGGTCACGGCGAGATCGTCGATACCCGGAATCGCAGCAAGTCGCCGCACCAGGTCCGGCAGTCCTTTCCGCAGCAGAGGCTCGCCGCCGGTCAACCGCAACTTCCTCACGCCGAGGCGCGCAAACCCGCGCACCAGCGCTTCGATTTCGTCGAAGCTCATCCGCGAGCCCGCATCCAGGCCATGATCGTCCGCGATGCGATCCGCGGGCATGCAATACGGGCAGCGGAAGTTGCAGGCTTCGATCACCGACAGTCGCAAGTCGCGCAATGGACGAGCGAGCGCATCGAGAGGCAGCGCAACGGCGCGCATGATTGCATTCATGGCGAGCCGGGACCATGTCGATGCGCACCGTGTACCTGTGGGGCAGTGGGCATTTTCAACGCAACCAGATCGCCACGTTTGGCAACGCGATAGCCACGCTGCGACAATGTCTGGCCATCATCGGCGTTTGCGTAGTGGTACAGGATGCAACGATCGAGCAGTTCGCTCGGATACTCGCGTTGGAGATCCTCGATGCCGCTATGCGATGGATTGCCGTGCAGCGCGCAATCGTGTGCGATCAGTTCCTCGTCATCGGCATGCTTGTTCAGCATTTCAGGAATCGGCCGCGTATCGCCTGTCCATACCACGCTGCCGCGCAGGCGCAGGCCAAAGGCCGTCTGCGGCCAGTGGTGGCGCACGGGAAATGTCTCCATGCGCACGCCGTCGTGCCAGAACGCATCACCGACCGGGACCACCTGGAACGCATCCCAGAAATTGACGCCACCCTCGGCGAGTACGTTCGGATAATCGGCGACGCGCTGATGCAACAGGGAAACGATGGGCGCCGGTACGTACAGGCGTGTCCTGCCGTTGCGCTTGTCATCGAAATAATTGGCGACGAACAGCCGCTCGAATCCGCCGACGTGATCCAAGTGCGTGTGCGTGATGAATATCGCCTGCGGATAGGTCCTGTAATGCGCGAGATATGCGCTCAGTCCTTCGTTGCCGCAGTCGATGGTCAGCCACGGCGCGCCGTCGCGCTCGATGGTCGCCATCGCCGAGCCGAGCTCGGCCCCCGCCGATGCGTTGCCCACGCCGTGGAATCGCAGCGCCCAGTTCATCAGTAACCCCGGTCCCACGTGGCGGTGTAGCCGGCGCGCAGCCGGGCGAAATCCTTCTCGATGTCGGTGGGCGCACGCATGCCGCGCAGTTTCAGGAGCGAGCGCTTCAGACGCAACAGGTTGCGCTCGCGCCAAGCAATGGCGGGAGTGCGCAGTGAGCTCCGGTCGAAATCGATCAGCCAGCCGTGTCCCTGGCCGTCGAAAAGGATGTTGTGCGCATTGAGGTCGGCATGGTCAAGCCCGGCACGATGGAAGCGCGCGATCAGCCGGCCGGTTTCTTCCCATGGCGCATCCTGGCCATCGACGGCGACGCGTTCGGCCAGCGAACGCACGCCATCGATGCGTTCAAGCAGGATCGCGGCGTGATAACGGATGCCGTCGCGACGGTACTGCGCGGCATACGGCCGCGGTACCGGCAGGCCGCGTCTCACCAGTTCGCGCAGCAGCCGGAATTCGGCGAAGCTCCGCACCTTGCTTGCACCCGGCCACAGGAAGCCTTCGCGGCCGAGTTTTGCCATCCATCCACCTCGACGGTAATGCCGCAGCACGGCGCGGCCGAACGGTGCATCGACAAACCACGCGCCCCCGCGCCCGCCGCTGTGCACCGGGCGCGCGCGTTCGCCCCAGTACGAGGCCAGGAACCATTCGGGTTCGGCCTGCCGAACGCGTTGCGCGTCGAACAGCATCGCGCCACCATGATTGCGATCATCACGGAACGGTGTCAGGGTTTCGGTGGCGTCGAATCCGGCCATCCAGTGAGTCTAGCAAGCCACGTGCCCAGTCCTCCCGCCTCCATCTGCCTGCTGCGTCTGTCCGCGCTCGGCGACGTCACTCATGTCCTGCCACTGGTTGGCACCTTGCGCTCGGCGTGGCCGCATGTCGCC
>JBDSEX010000343.1:0-3117 GCA_039919835.1 Luteimonas sp. | reverse complement strand
GCGGCATCAACGCGAGCACGCTATCGACCAGCGCTTCGAGCCCCTTGCGTTTGAGCGCCGACACCGGATGCACGCCGGCGAATTCGCGCTCCTGCACTGCTGATGCGAGGTATGGCAACAACGTGGTTTTGTCGCGCGCCTTGTCGACCTGGTTCACCACCAGCACCACCGGTACACCGGATTGCTTGAGGGTTTCGTACGCCAGCGTGTCCTCGTCGTCCCAACGACCCGCCTCGACGACCAGCAAGGCGGCGTCCACGCCCTCCAACGCACCGCGCGCGGCGCGATTCATCATCCGGTTCATCGCTTTCTTCTGTTCGCGGTGGATGCCTGGCGTGTCAACCAGGGCAATCTGGCCCGCATCGAACGATGCGATGCCTAGCAGGCGATGCCGCGTAGTCTGCGGGCGGTTGGAGGTGATGCTGATCTTGGTGCCGACCAGCGCGTTGATCAACGTCGATTTGCCGACGTTTGGACGGCCGATGACGGCGACGTGGCCGGCGCGGTACGGGTGAGTGGTCATACGGGGATTGTGGGCGGGGATGTCGAACAGGGCAAACGGGGTCAGCCGATCGCCTTGAGCACATGCAATGCCGTCTCGGCAGCCATCTGCTCGGCGGCACGGCGCGATGCGCCCTCGCCTTCGGCGTGCAATGGCGGATCGGCCAGGGTGCAGGCGATCAGGAACCGTTTGGCATGGTCGTCGCCGCTTTCCTCGCTCAAGGAATACACGGGCAGAGGTTTCTGCCGCGCCTGAAGCCATTCCTGCAAGCGCGTCTTGGCATCCTTGCCCACCTTGTCTGGCGGCGGAAGCCCAGCGAGCATCGAGTCGAACCACGGCAGGATGACGTTGCGGCAGGCAGCGAAACCAGCGTCAAGGTAGATCGAGGCGATCACCGCTTCCAGCGCGTCGGCCAGGATTGAGTCGCGCCGATGACCGCCGGTTTTCATCTCGCCCGGGCCCAGCGTGAGCGCCGACCCGAGGTCCAGCTCTCGCGCGATCGTTGCGAGCGAGGACTCGCGGACCAGTTCGGCGCGCGCGCGCGTGAGTGCGCCTTCGTCGGCCTTGGGCCAGCGCGTGTAAAGGACTTCGGCGACGATCAGGTTGAGCAGGGCGTCGCCGAGAAATTCGAGCCGCTCGTTGTGCGTTGCGCCAGCGCTGCGGTGGGTCAGGGCCTGCGCGAGCAGACCCTCTTCCGCGAAGCGATGGCCGATGCGGTCACTCGAGCGTGCCACCACGGGTGAGTTCCTGGGTGGCGGTGAATTTTCCGACGACATCGAGGTTGTAGACCATCGGCTTGCGGACCTCGTAGTTGACGTCCATCTTCCAGCCCTTGTCGCTGCGCGTCAGCTTGACGTGCTCAGGCTTCACGTTCTCGGAGTAGTTGATGTAGAGGCGACGGAAGAACAGGCTCTGGATCTTTTCCGGTGTCTCACCGGCGATCCCCGGCTCATTCGACAACCCCTTGAGCGAGGACTTCACGCTGTAGAACTCCTGGTACATCGGGAACAGCTTCATGCCGACGTAGGCACCGAAGCCCACCACCGCCAGCACGATCAGGAACCCGATCAGGGTCATGCCTTGTTGCGCGTGCCTAGTGCTGCGTTTCATAAAGTTTCCCCTTCAGCAATACGTGGTTATGGCACACCGGTTTACGGAATACCCGATCCGACCCGCGAAACATCCACCCAACCGGCGCTGCGATCGAAGTTCATCCAGATCAGGAACGCCTTGCCCCTGAGGTTGGATTCGGGGAGTGTCCCCCAGAACCGGCTGTCCTCGCTATTGTCGCGATTGTCGCCCATCACAAAATACTCGCCCGGCGGGACGGCCCACTCGCCCTCACCCTGAACGAAGAATGGCATGTCTTCCCGCTCAAGAATGGAATGCGGGCGCCCCGGCAACTGTTCGGCGATCAGCGAGGCTCCGGTCATCTCCGAGCCCTTCCCCTTGCCCAGGTACTCCCCGATGGGCCGGTACTTGATGGCACGGCCGTTCACGAACACGGTGTTGTCGCGGTAGGCCACGATGTCACCCGGCAGTCCGATGACGCGCTTGATCCAGTCCTGGTCTGGATGGTGCGGGGGGCGGAACACCACCACATCGCCACGTTTAGGCTCGCCGGTGGCGATGACTTTCTTGTTGGTGACGGGCAACCGTAACCCGTACGCGAACTTGTTGACCAGGATGAAATCGCCGATCAGCAGTGTCGGCATCATCGAGCTCGACGGAATGCGGAATGGTTCGGCGATGAAGCTGCGCAGGATCAACACGATCGCCAGCACCGGAAAGAACGCGCGCGCGTAATCAACCAGCACCGGTTCCTTGGTGTCCAGCAGTCCCGCCCGCGCCGCCCGCCGCCTGGCAAGGAACAGCCGATCCAGCAACCAGATGATGCCGGTGGCGAATGTCAGCACGACAAGAGCAATTTCAAACCAGCGCATGCTTGTTCCTTGGAGCGGAATAGTAAATCGGATGAGAACTGAAATGGCAGGCACGGGACCTTTTTGGTATCCCTAGCACCACTCCCGCTTATTTGTTGTCCACCTGCAACACCGCAAGAAACGCTTCCTGGGGTACCTCAACGCGGCCTACCTGCTTCATGCGTTTCTTGCCGGCCTTCTGCTTCTCGAGCAGTTTCTTCTTGCGGCTGGCATCGCCCCCGTAGCACTTGGCCAGCACGTTCTTGCGCATCGCCTTGACCGTGGTGCGCGCGATGATCTGAGCGCCGACCGCGCACTGGATCGCCACGTCGAACATCTGCCGGGGGATGAGTTCGCGCATCTTCTCCGCGATCTCACGCCCTCGCCGGTCAGCATGGGCGCGATGCACGATGAGGCTCATCGCATCGACTTTGTCCCCGTTGATCAACGTATCCACGCGCACGAAGGGGCCAGCCTCGAAGCGCAGGAAGTGATAGTCCAGCGAGGCGTAACCACGGCTGACCGATTTCAGGCGGTCGAAGAAGTCGAGCACGACCTCGGCCATGGGCAGCTCATAGCTGACCTGCACCTGGCTGGCCATGTAGGTGATCCCGACTTGTATGCCGCGCTTGTCCTCGCACAGTTTGATCACGTTGCCGATGTAGTCCGGGGGAGTGAGGATGTTCGCGCGGA
>JBDSEX010000333.1:0-2569 GCA_039919835.1 Luteimonas sp. | reverse complement strand
CGGGATCACGACAGCCTTTGCCAGGAACAGAAAGGTCAGCACCAGCGCGACCCCGAACAGGATCGGCATTGAGCGCGTCAACGCGGGCGGCGAATCGACCAAGAGACTCTCGACGATGGTCGCCGGCGGTTCCGGCATCGGTTGTTATCCGGGAGAGGCTGTCAATATGGAGTGACTTGGCCGAAGACTGGAGAGTCAAGAGTGTTCGGGTGCAGCAAGCACCCGATGCGCATGCTTACCATACGCAGATGCTCATTCTGGTTCTCGGCGGCTACGGTCATTTCGGCGGACGCATTTGCCGGAGTCTTGCGCACGATGGCTCCTTGGAAGTTCTAGTCGCCGGCCGCAGCCGCATGCGGGCCGAAGCGTTCATCGCTGCAGCCTCGCCAGCATCCGGGCGCATGCATGCGCTCGCGCTGGATGTCACAGCAGCTGATTTCGCCAAAGGCCTGCGACAGGCGCATGCGGATGTGGTGATCCATGCGGCCGGGCCGTTCCAGGGCTGCGACTATCGCGTCGCCGAAGCGGCCATGGCGTGCGGCGCGCACTACATCGATCTGGCGGACGCGCGCGAGTTCGTGGCGAATATCGCGGTACTGGACCCGGCCGCGTGCAACGCCGGCCGCTGGGTCATTTCCGGCGCCAGCAGCGTGCCGGGCTTGAGTGCAGCGGTTGTCCAAGCCCATTTGCCGCAATTTGGCAGACTCGAAGGAGTCGAGGTCGGCATCAGTCCGGGCAATCGCACGCCACGCGGCGAAGCCACGACGCGCGCCATCCTCGGCTATGTCGGCAAGCGCTTCGCCAGCCTCGACGATGGACGCTGGCGCGACGTGCACGGCTGGCAATCGCTGCGGCGCATCGTCTATCCCGATGTCGGCGCACGCTGGCTGGCGCGCTGCGAGGTTCCGGATCTCAGCGTGTTGCCGCAGCGCTACCCGCAACTGCGGCATTGTGATTTCCGCGCCGGCCTGGAACTGCGCCGCATGCATTTCGGGCTCTGGCTCGGCAGCTGGCTGGTGCGTGCGGGCGCGGTGCCCGGATTGCAGCGCTGGACCCGGCCGCTGCTGCGCCTGAGCAATCTTTGGCTCGAAACCGGCTCCAACATCGGCGTCATGCACGTCGACATGCACGGTAGCGGGCACGACGGCCTTGCATTGCGGTTGCGTTGGACGATCGTGGCACGTGATGGCGATGGCCCTCAGATTCCGTGCACCGCCGCGATCCTGCTAGCAAAGAAACTGGCGATCGGCGCGTTGCCGGGCGCAGGGGCAAGGCCCTGCCTGGATCTGTTCACGCTCGACGAATTCCTGCAGGCATTGCACGGCTACGCCATCCGCACGACGCTCGAGCGGCTTGTCTAGGCGCGCGTCCGGTGCGATGGTGTTGCGGCGCAGGCCCCGCGCTCAGGTGCCGCTACAAGAAACCAGGGTCATCGCCCGACAAAAACCGGTGTCGAAGATCGTCCCGCGGCACGACGCAGGCAGGCTTCCTGCCGAACCAGCGATAGCGATTGCGTGCGACCAGGCGATACAACGGATCGCGCATGAAGCCCGGAACCAGGCGCAGGGCAGACGCCGCGCGCCACACGCCGCCCATTCCTTGCAGTACCGCGATGACCGCGTCGCTGTCGGTCCGGGCGCCATGTTCGTCGATGAGCAGGAACGACATCGGATCGCAAGGATCTAGCCCGTGACGGGCGAGCAAACGCGCCCCGGATGCGCCCTGCATTGCGGCGAAGCGAAAACGTTGCTTGCGATCATGCCGCAGCAGGAACGCGACCCAGCCATTGCACAGCACGCACACGCCATCGAACACGATGATCGCCTGGCCGGGCACAAGCGGTGCGTCAAGCGGGCTCAAGCCAGCCCTCGTATCGGATGACGCGCCCGATCAGCGGCAACGCAGCCTCGACCAGGAATTCGTAACGACCCGCATGTTCGCGCTCGCGGCAGCGCACGTGCGCGAACCACGCAGTGGGTAGCGGCAGGATGTCCAGCAAGCGCACGCCCGCGGTGCGCCAGTGGATGGCATCATCGCGCACGGCGACATCGAACCGGAACTGCATCGGACCGAGCCGCTCTGCCAGTTGTCCATCATCCGCGGTCAACCGCGACGACATCTGCGCGCCACCGAAATTGCGGCTCCATGTTTCCGCCGTCTCGTCAGCGAAAAATTCGACCGTGGTCGGGACATCGAGGGACGTGCGTGGCAACCCGGCGATCGCCGCGAACAGATTGGCGACGGGATTGCGGCCACGCGAGATCGTCGCGCGACCGGCATACACGGCACGACCGCGGATCGCATGCAGCGCCTGCACGGTGCTCGGAAGCGTGGAAAACGATGGGCCCAACAATCGCTGGAACAACGTCTGCATGCTCACTCCCGCCAAATCACGGTGGCCATGCGCCCGCTGCGCTGGTCGCGACGGTGCGAGTAGAAACGTTGCGGGTCGGAAATCGTGCACAGACCACCGCCGAAGATGCGGGTCACGCCGGCCTCGGCGAGGCGCATGCGCGCCAGTGCGTACAGATCGACGCGCCAGTGGCCGGGGCGCGTGGCGACGAAGGCG